>JBGTCS010000001.1:0-35085 GCA_041748715.1 Pyrinomonadaceae bacterium
TTTCCGTCCGGTCGAGATCGAAGATGAACAAGGTACATTATTTTGACGAAAACTACACAGCGGCCGGCAATTTATCGCCGTCGCGCGGAGCGATCCATAAACGCATTTTTAGTTTAAGCTCAAGTCTGCGAAAATTTAGACGATGAAAATCTCGGCCACTATCATCGTCCGAAACGAAGAGGACAATATTGCGGAAGTTTGCGAAAGCGTTTCATGGGCAGACGAGATCGTTATTGTCGATTCGGACTCCGCCGACCGGACTGTTGAGATAGCAAAAAAATTCACCGACCGGATATTTAACCGTGAATTCAAGGGCTATAAGGACAAACACGAATTTGCCGATGCTCAGACGACAGGCGATTGGATATTTTGGATTGACGCCGACGAACGCGTTACCCCTGAACTCAGAGACGAGATACTCGCGTTGAGAGAACGAGGCCGGGACAGCGAGACCGCCGGTTATAAGATCGCGCGGCGGACGTCCTACATGGAGCGTTGGATCACGCATTCGGGCTGGTATCCCGATTACCAGATGCGGTTATATCGAAAGGACAAGAGCTACTGGGACGGCGTCGCTCCGCATCAGACGGCGCGAGTAGACGGGCCGGTCGAAACGCTCAGCGGCGAGCTTTTGCATTATACAAAGCGAGACCTTAGCGAACATCACCGCGTTACCGATTCGTATGCGACGCTCGCCGCGCAACATTTATTTGAAAATGGCCGCACGATCGGATCGCTTGGGATATTTACCAACACGGTGGCTGCCTTTATTCGCACATATTTGTTAAAACAAGGTTTTCGGGACGGTGTTCCCGGGATGATCATTGCGATCTTTACGGCCTATGGCGTTTTTCTAAAATACGCAAAGCTCTGGGAGCACAATAACAAAGCAAAATGAAAACTGTGATCCTCTGCGGCGGCCGCGGCACACGGCTTGGCGAACATGGGAAGTCCGTGCCAAAAGCGCTTATACACATTGGCGGACGGCCGATACTCTGGCACCTGCTCAGTATATATTCGCATTACGGCGTCGATGATTTTGTCCTATGCCTCGGCTTTTTGGGCGATGAGATCAGGGAATATTTTGCCCAAAACGCGACCGATTGGAATTTGACTTTCGTCGATACCGGTCTCGATACAAACACGGGCGGGCGTCTCAAACAGGTCGATGGTTTCCTCTCGGACCAAGATATTTTTTGCGTCACCTATGGCGATGGACTTGCCGATATCGATATCGTTAAACTCGTAGAATTTCATCGGTCGCACGGCAAGATCGCGACTGTTACGGCGGTTCACCCTTATTCTAATTTTGGATTGATGGACCTCAGTGATAACGGCTCAGTCGAACGTTTTCGTGAAAAACCAAAGCTGAACGAGTGGATCAACGGTGGTTTTTTTGTTTTTGACCGCCGGATTTTCGATTACCTGGACGACGATTGTACACTTGAACGCGAACCATTCGAGCGGCTGAGCCAGCTCGGCGAGATGATGGCGTTTCGACATGACGGTTTTTGGAAGTGCATGGACACGTTCAAAGACAGCCTAGAGTTTGAAAAGCTGTGGAACGAGGGAGCTTCTTGGAAGGTCTGGTAGCGAATCTAATCTTTTAAGCTTTGATTCCCTGAGTCTTTACGGGAAATAAAACGTCAGAATTTATCCCGCAAAGTCGCAAAGTCGCCAAGTGGGAGAACGCGACTATTACGAGACAGACAGCATTTTGAAAATGTTGTGAATCTGAAAATTATTCTAATCTCTCTGCGTCTTTGCGGGCAATAAAATGTCAGAATTTATCCCGCAAAGCCGCCAAGTCGCAAAGATGGGGACGAAGACTATTTTAGAAACATTGTGCGGTCGGAAAATTGATTAGACTTTGGAAATTAGTCAAAAACTCTTTGCGTCTCTGCGTCTTTGCGGGAAATAATTCAGAGCTATCTGCGTCTGAAATTCAATAATTATGAACCAATTTTGGAATGGCCGAAATTCATTTGTCACCGGTGCTGCCGGATTTGTCGGAGCAAATCTTGTGGCCGAGTTGGTTGCAGGCGGCTCAAACGTTGTTTGTCTTCAGCGTGACGAGACAAACCCAAACTCGCTAGACCTTTTGAATTTACGGGATAAGGTCACTGTTATCCGAGGCTCGGTCGACGATCTGCCGCTGATGTCTCGAATCTTGAATGAATACGAGATCGACGCCGTGTTTCATCTCGCGGCTCAGGCTCTGGTCGGAGCCGCCAATCGCTCGCCGGTATCGACATTCGAGTCAAATATTCGCGGAACCTATCTCCTGCTTGAGGCGTGCCGGCAAAGCAGAACGGTCAATCGAGTAGTCGTCGCGTCAAGCGATAAGGCGTACGGTTCGCACACGCAACTTCCCTATTCCGAAGATTTTAAGTTAAATGCCGTTTACCCGTATGACGTTTCAAAAGCCTGCACCGATCTGATTTCGCAATCATATTTTCACACCTTCGGGCTTCCGGTCGCGGTCACCCGCTCGGCAAACATCTACGGACCGGCGGACGCGAATTTGTCGCGAATAATTCCCGGCACGATTCTCTCGGTCCTAAATGACGAAAGGCCCATTATCAGATCTGACGGCTCGCCGGTCCGCGATTTTATCTTTACTGCCGACATCGTGGCGGGATATCTCTTGCTTGCCGAAAAGATCGACTCTGCCAAAGGCGAAGCCTACAATTTCGGTTCCGGCGAACCCGTATCAATGCTGGACCTGGTTAATAACATCGTGCAGTTGATGGGAAAAGATGACGAACTCAAGCCTGACATTTTGCTAAAAACCAAGATCGCGAACGAGATCGACGCTCAATATCTCGATTCGGCAAAGGTCGAAACTCAATTCGGTTGGTCCCCCCAAATAAAACTGACGGATGGATTAGAACGAACTATCGACTGGTATATAAAGCATTGGAAATAGCACAACTTGTGGGCGAGGCCTTCGGCGTTCCGGGCAGATTGGCCCCAAATACCTTTATGTTCATGTCGAAAGCGATGTTATCAGCTATGACATCGCCAAACAATTCTGGACGGAGATCACCGGTATGCTCCACAGACGAAAATACCACCGTCTTTTGGTTGATAAAAATATTCAGGCGCTTCCGATACCGGATGCGTTTACTCTCGTCTCGGAATTGGCGCACTCGGACTGCGTCGCGGTCAAACTTGCCATCACGGACCACTATTACGACCCGGAAAAGTGCAGGTTTGAGGAGATGGTCGGCGCCAACCGTGGATTAAGGATGACTATTGTCAAAGACGTGGATGAAGCGGAGAAATGGCTTTTGGACGATTAGCGTTGTCGAAAGGTGGCTCGAAAAGCCATCTGCCTCTAAGACCCCAAAACCTCACGGACCTTGCGGGCCAGGGCGTCGGGCGTGAATGGTTTTTCGATAAACGGGGTGTCAGAATCCTTTGCGCCGCTGGACACGATCGAATCGTCCGTATAACCGGACATGAAGAGTATCTTGATATCGGGGCGCAGCATTAGAATCCTATCTCTTAAAGCGGCGCCGCCCATTTTGGGCATTATGACGTCGGTCAGCAGCATGTGGATCGGTTCGGGATAGGACTCGAAAATCGACAAGGCAGCATCGCCACCAGCGGCCTCGAGGATGTTATAGCCATTGCCCGAGAGGATCGCGACTACCAGATTTCGAACTACTTCCTCATCTTCAACCACGAGGACAGTTTCCGTCCCGGCATGACCGGTCACGCCATCGCCGGTCCATTTTGGTTTCTCGATGTTTTCATCAACACACGGGATATAAATCTTGAAGGTGGTCCCGAACCCGATCTCGCTGTTTACAATGATATCGCCGCCAGATTGCACTACGATGCCGTAAACGGTCGAAAGTCCGAGTCCCGTACCTTTGCCAACAGCCTTCGTAGTAAAGAACGGCTCAAAAATGCGCTCCCGTGTTTCTGCACCAATTCCCGTGCCGGTATCGGCGACGGTCAACTTTACAAATGGCCCCGGCGAGACCGACATATTTTGGCCTGCGTATTCTCTGTCAAGATAGGTATTTTCGGTTTGTATCGTCAGCGTCCCGCCCTCGGGCATGGCATCACGGGCGTTGATGGCGAGATTCATTATTACCTGTTCTACCTGTCCCGGATCGGCTTTGACATTGGCGAGACCGGGATCCAAAACCGTTATCAGCTCGATATCAGCTTTAATAATCCTTCGAAGCATCTTCTCCAAATTAGAGATTACCGTGTTGAAGTTATGAACTATCGGTTTCAAAACCTGTTTGCGGCTAAAAGCAAGCAGTTGGGTCGTAAGCTCCGCAGCCCGCTCGCCCGCCTTCTTGACCTCTACGATATTGCATCGCAGTGGATCGTCGGCAGGCATTCGTTTCAGGGTCAAATCGCTGTAGCCATTTATCGCGGTCAGCAGATTGTTAAAATCGTGCGCGATGCCGCCGGCCAAAACGCCGACTGCTTCCATCTTTTGTGATTGGCGAAACTGCTCCTCAAGCTCTATTCGCTGGGTTATGTCCTGGATCTGGGCGATGAAATAACGCGGCTGCCCCTGGCCGTCGCGTACGAGCGAAATATTTATCAGCACCCTTAAAAGGCTCCCGCTTGCGTGGATCCAACGTCTTTCCGTTTGATAGGAGTCGATTTCTCCGGCAATCGTCCGCCGTACATTCTCGAGACTGTCTTCGAGATCGTCGGGATGCGTGATCTTCTGGAACGAACTTTTCAGCAACTCTGCTTCGGTGTAACCGATCATTTCGCAGAGAGCCCGGTTGACCTTAAGCCAACGGCCGTCGGGCATTACCAAAGCTACGCCGATCGCCGCAAACTCGAAGGCACCGGAAAAGCGTTCCTCGCTTTCCCGCATCGCCTCGTCAACTCTCTTGCGCTCGGTGATGTCACGGAGAACACCGCGGAAGCCAATGGGTTGACGCGTGGAATCTTTTCTTTGAGATACCGAGGCTTCAATAGACCTTTTGGTTCCATCCTTTCTGATGATCTCCCAATCGAATGCTTTAGCGGGTTTCCCCGTTCGATGGACCTTGTTAAAGGTTTGATAGACCTTCCCGGCGTTCTGTTCATCCATAAACGACCGGTTATTCATGCCCAACAATTCTTTGCGGGAATATCCCAAAACCCCGCATAACGAATTATTAAAAAATGTTAAGTTCCCGGCAACATCAACCTCGAAGTAACCGTCTTCGATGTTCTCGAGGATCGTTCGATATTTCTGCTCGCTTTCCCGCAACTCCTCATCGACGCGCTTGCGCTCGGTGATATCGCGTATGAATGCAAAGTTGTATTCCCGCCCCTCGAATTCGAACCAGTTCAGGTCCACCTCGATGGGGATGATGTGGCCATCCTTGTGAATTTGCCGGGTCTCGAACAACATCCGCCCAAGATCGCGCAACTCCTGCCAGTGCGAAGGCCACCGCTCCTTCGTAAAATCCGGGTCGAGGTCCGTTATGGACCGGGTGAGGAGTTCTGCTTCGGTATATCCGAGCAGTTCGCAGGCGGCGTTATTCACACGAAGAATTCGGGCGTCGCGGGCAACCCAAAAGGTGGGCACGGAAGCCTGCCGGACCGAAAACTCGCTCAGCTTTAGAGCTGATTCCACTTGTTTGCGCTCGGTAATGTCGCGTATGGCGCTCATCGCCAACGTTCCTCCCTCGGTCTCAATCGGGCTGAGACTGATCTCGATGGGAAATTCAGTGCCATCCTTGCGCAGCCCGTACAGCTCACGCCCCGCGCCCATCGGGCGCGTTTTCGGGATGGCAAAAAAGTTTGTACGATGACCGGAATGATGGCCCCCAAACCGCTCGGGCAGGAGGGTTTCGATTTTTTGTCCCAATAACTCCTCGCGCCGCCAGCCAAAAAGTTTTTCCGTCTGCGCGTTGATGAGGACGATCCTGCCGTCGCGGTTGACAAGGACCATCGCGTCCGGCGCCGATTCCAACAGATCCTTGAATTGTTGATCCGCCTTTCTGCGCTCGGTGATATCGCGGGTGACTGCGAGCAGCGCCGTGATCTTGCCGGCCCCATCCCGCAGCGGGCTGGCGTGCATATCCATCCAGCGTTTGGAGCCTTTAAGGCCGATGATCTGAAATTCGAGCGAAGCCGTTTCGCCTCGAAAAACCCTCTTTGTGAGTTTCTTAAATGCACTGCGGTGTTCCTTAACGACGAGGGTAGAGACATCACTGCTTTTAACGTCAGCGAACGAGTCTGCCTCAATCATACGCAGGCCAGCAGGGTTCATCTCGAGGAGGGTGCAGTCCGCCGTCATTAGCTTCACGCACTCGGGCTCGGTCTCGATGACCGCACGGAAACGTGCTTCGCTTTCGCGCAAGGCCTCGTCCGCCTGCTTGCGCTTGGTTATGTCACGTGCGATTCCCTGAACACCAATGGGAACACCGTCTTTTTTAACTAACCTTGAATTAACCTCAACCGCGACGCGGCGGCCGTCCCTTGCGAAGACCTCAAGCTCAACCACCGGCGTCTCCCTGCCGGCAAGCAAGTCCGCGACCACTTGTCGGGCTTTTTCAAGATATTCGGGGGCGACGGTTTCCGACAAATTCATGGTGAGGGATTCTTCGATCGTGAAACCCAGGATAACCCCGACGGCCTTATTGGCCGAGGTATAATTGCCGTCAAGGTCGTGGGTATAAATGATGTCGATTGCATTTTCTATAAGGTTGCGATAGCTCTCCTCCGACTTGCGCAATGCTGCCTCGGCCCGTCGTTGCTTGGTCACATCGTGCGCTACACCACGCACGATCGGTACGGCGAGATCCACGCGAAGCGTGTTGGCGTATTCCCAGATGCGTTTTTCTCCATTCTTCGTAAGGACGGACATCACGCCGCGCGCAATGCCTTTCTTTTGAAGCTCCGCGATATAGTCATCGAATCGTTCACCGAATTCAGGCAAGAGGATCTCACGAATATTTCGGCTTAAAATGGCGTCACGGTCATAACCCAGGATCTCTGCCGCCGTTTGATTCACAGAGAGAACTCGGCCCTCCAGATCGTGCGTGCAGATCAAGTCGTAGCTGTGCTCAACCAGATCTCGATAACGATCCTCCGACTCGCTTAGGGCTTCGTCGGCTCGTTTGCGTTCAATTGCCAGAGCGATCTGATCTCCGACAGAAGAAAGGAATTCGCAATCGCGATCGCTGTAAGCGTCCTTATCTTCATAATGTTTTAAAACCAAGGCGCCGATCGTCCGCGATGGCGTGCGCAAGGGTACGCCCAACCAGGATGCGGGCGGGCTTCCGATCTGCTCGGCATCGCCCTGCTTGAGCATTCTTTTTTTGAATTCTTCCGTCAGCAGCAGCGGCTGACCGGTCCGCAAAACGTAACCGCCAAAACCTTTGCCGGCCAAATGTGGGGGCGGAGGCGGATCATGCTTGTCAACCCAAAACTCATACTGGAACATGTCGCTTACCGGGTCATGAAGCATGACAAAGCAGTTTTCGGCATAGACTATCTGACTGATCGTGCGGTGAACGAGTTTAAAAAATTCGTCAAGATTAGGCGTGGTTATGGCGCCCTGAATGATCTCGGAGACGACCCTTCGCTCATTCTCCGCCTGTCGCTGGCTGCGGCGATTTTCCGCTTCGCGCAATTCCCGTTCGACCGCCGGGACGAGCCGCGTAAGATTGTCTTTCGGCAAATAATCGTGTGCTCCGGTGAGCATTGCCTCAACCGCGACATCCTCGCCGACGGCACCTGAAATGATAATAAAAGGTATATCCAGTCCCGACTCACGCAAAACAGCGAGGGCGGAAAGAGCGTTAAAGTGCGGCATCGCATAGTCGCAAAGAATTATGTCCCATTCGCGCCCCTTGAGGGCGGCCCGCATCGCGTCTGCCGTATCTACGCGCTCCGTGATCAGATCGTAGCCCGCGGTCGACAGGTGGCGTGTCAAAAGAGCCGCATCCCGTTCGGAATCCTCGATATTTAGAAATGAAAGGGTCTTACCCATATCTCAAGATCAATCCGCGGGCGCGCCCCGGTTCAGGAGGAGCCAGTACATGCCTAACTGCCGGGCCGCTTCTGAAAACTGTTTAAAATCGACGGGCTTTCGAACATAGCTGTTAGCCCCCAGATCGCAACTCTTTATCATGTCTTCCGGTTCGCTGGATGAGGTAAATATGACTACGGGGAGGCGCTTTGTGCGGTTGTCCGCGCGGAGACGCTGTAGGACCTGTAATCCGTCCATTTTGGGCAGCTTCAAATCCAGGAGGATCAGTTGCGGAGCGTCGGACGTATCCCGCCCTTCATATTTTCCGGTGCCAAAAAGATAATCCAGGGCCTCAACGCCATCGCGGGCGACGACGACCTCATTCGCAATGTTGCTTTTTCTGAATACGCGAAGCGTTAAGGCTTCGTCCCTGGAATCATCCTCGACAAGTAAGATCACGTTAGTCTTCATCAGTCGATTCCTTGACTCCGGGCAGTGAAAAGTGAAACGTTGCGCCCATATTTACTTCACTTTCCGCCCAAACTCGTCCTCCGTGGCGGTTAATGATGCGTTGAACCGTGGCCAGCCCGATGCCGGTCCCCGGGAATTCAGCCCTATCATGCAGCCGCTGGAACGCTCGGTACAATTTATCGGCGTAAGCCATGTCGAAACCCGCTCCGTTATCGCGAACAAAATATCCGGTATTGCCGTTGGCCGCTTCAAACCCAAAGACTATCTGTGCTTTCTTTTGCTTCGACGTAAACTTCCACGCGTTTTCCAACAGATTAGTGAGCGTTATCTCCAAGAGGCGCTTGTCTCCGTACGCGACAAGCCCGTCTTCGATCGTTGCCTTTACAATTCTTTCGGGTTCAAGCTTTCGCAGCTTGTCCAATATGCCGGTCGCAAGTTCGCTCAGATCGATCTTCTCACGGACCATCTCGCTTCGGGTTACACGGGCAAGCTTCAAGACGTCGTCGATGAGTTCGCCCATCTCACGACTCGCTCCGCGGATCTGGCTTAGATAATCCTGACCGACATCGTCGAGCTTGTCCGCGTAATCCTCGAGCAATGCCTGACTAAAACCATTTATATGGCGCAGCGGAGCACGCAAATCGTGTGAGACCGAGTAAGAGAAGGACTCGATCTCCTTGTTGACCGCTTGCAGCTGAGCCGTGCGATCCGCGACCCGTTGTTCCAGCTCGGCGTTGAGCCGGCGGATCTTCTGTCCGGCGCGTTTCAGCTCGCTGATGTCGCGGGCGATCTTTGATGCGCCGATGATCGTGCCCTCGTCATTTCTGATCGGAGACATGGTCAGCGAGACCTCGATCGCCTTGCCGTCCTTGGCGATCCGCACTGTTTCGAAATGGCTGAGGGTCTCTCCTCGTTTGATCATTTTGAGAATTTTCGCCTCTTCGTCAATCCGATTCCTCGGGATGAGTTTGGATATGGGTTTCCCCAATATCTCCTTTGCCGAGTAGCCGAACATTTTTTCAGCCGCCGAGTTCCATGTAACGATGATGCCGCCCAATTCCGTACTGAGGATAGCGTCGTCGGAAAACTTAACAATGGCCGCCAGCCTCTCTCTGACCATTTCAGCCTGTCTGCGCTGGGTTATGTCGCGGATGTTGCATTGAATAACCTGACGGCCGTCCTCGTCATAAACAGTGCTGATAAACTCAACCTCTCGTCTATGTCCGTTTCTGGTTTCAAGCGGCAGGTCTTCGTAACGCATATAGCCGCTATCCTGCAATGCCCGAAACGCCGCCTGGCTTGCCCCCTTGTCCGCGAAAAGACCGATCTCCCAAAGTTCCTTGCCGAGAAACTCATCGCGTGAGTAATCAAGCAACTTCAGCATAAACGGATTTACATCGATGATTTCCAGTGTTTCGGCGTTAAGAATGAGAATGCCGTCCTGACCGGCCTCGAAGAGCCGTCGATAACGGCGTTCCGATATAAGCAGTTCCTCTCGCGTCAGCTGGGATTGAGTCACGATCTTGGGCCCCCTTGGCTCATGCATTCAGGCGGAATGACGACAGTATTGCGGGAAAAGTATTTAACCCAACCGGCGCCAAAAAAAGCATGATAAGCACGCGCCGTACCGCGTGCATCTCACAACTACACTACTGAGCCTATCTATGCTTCCTTATTTGACGAACCGAGACGATCACGGCTAAAGGTGGCGCAAATCGAAGAGACTTCAGACTCAAAAGACCTCGGAAGTATTCGACATACAATGCGCGAAAATGGAGATGTTCAGGCATAAAAGACCTGCCTCATCGTGAACCGAATGTTGGATAAAGTCAAGTAAAACTTCTTTGGCGAGCTAGCGATTCCGAGCGGAAAGAAAATGGGCCGTGAACTACCGTTTGCAGGTTCTTTTCCCGTAATAAGATTGACGCCGTATCTGCGATCGCCTGACTTTTTTGACATCGCTCGGTAGTACAGATGGTAAAACATGGTAATCGCAAGATTCTAATGCAATGCAACGCCCGGTGGGGCCCTCACATCCAACTTTTTGGAATAAACATGTCGATGCGCTATATTTCAGAGTAGTAATGATAAAAAACTTTCTAGTAACCATAATCTCAATATCCGCCGCTGCCTCGGTCTCTTTTGCTCAAAAAGGGGTCGATGCGCAAACAAAAACGATCAAGGAAGAAAGCAATAAAGTGACTTCTCGAGGTAGTGACGCAACCCGGTCATTTGATTGGGGTAAAGGCAAGACCAAAGTTCGTGAAAGGCTTCCGAATCCATATAAATTAAACTCCAGACGTGATGTTCTGGTTGAAACGATTGTAGATGCGTTAAGGGAAAAAAAGATCGCCGTCGATGAGGCTTCGTCTAGGTTGAATGAGGGTTTTATCGTTACGCAGCCGTACATTTTTGCAAAAGGCTCTGTAATCACTCAAAACGAGTTAAATCGCTACGGTGTGCTCGAATCTTCGTATTCGACCTGGACGCGGGCTCAGTATACATTGACCATTGACGTACAGTCGATCGACGGAATTCAGAATAATGTTTCGGTCAACGCCAAGGTCGAGGGCCGTGCCGGAAATGGCCTGATCTCCGAATGGGTGACCGTTCGCAGTTCCGGGGCGGCCGAAGATGAGTTTTTGGCAAAATTGGTTGAAATCGTGACCGGCGTATCGCCGGATCCGGTCCAGGACACCGGAAATCGTTAAGGTTGTGTTCTACTTGCCAGACATGAAAAGTCGAATCATACAAATTTCTGTTTTCGTAGCGATCTTTGCTTTTGGCAGTGTTTACAGCTCTGCCCAAGTGGTCGGTGCCGACATTAGAACTTCGATTACCGGCACGCAGGACGAATCGGAGAATGACAATCGCCCGCGGAGTTTTCGAGAAACGCTTGTTAAGCTGCGGATTGAGAAGGAAAAAAAAGAATACGACGAAATGATTGGGCGTGCCGAAGAAGCGGTCAAGATTTCTGAGGAGCTTGAAAAAGCGTTTGAGCAGAACGGCAAATTAACCGCGACGGAAGTAAGCCGGCTCGCGGCGGCCGAGAAGTTGGTAAAAAAGATCCGCAGTGAGCTCGGCGGCAATGACGATGTTGACAAGTCAAAAGACCTTGGCCCAAAAGTCAAGCATTTCTCGCGGGCGGAACTGATTAAATCGTTTAGAACGACAAGCGTGGATCTGGTCTCGGAACTGAAAAGGACAACGCGGTTCACAGTCTCGGCGGCGGCGATACAGACATCGAATGCTCTGCTGCTGATCACCAGGTTTTTGCGAAATATATATTAAATAAAAAGCGTCACTGGTTTCCGTTCTCAAAAATGAAAGTCTGCATATTCTCAATCCTGCTTGCGACTTCCTTTCTAATATCAAACTTAAATGCTCAGACGGATGACGATGAGATAATCTCCGTTGACTCATCGATCGTCGTTTTGAACGCGACAATAACAGATGCGTCGGGAAAAGCCGTAGGCGGGCTCGGTCAAAAATATTTTCACGTTTTTGAGGATGGCAAGGAACAAACGATTGTTTCGTTTCAGGCCGAAGAAACGCCATTTGCGGCGATAATATTACTCGACACATCCGGGAGCATGGAAGAACGCGTGTCGCTAGCCCGTTCGGCGGCAATACAATTTCTCGACGGGCTGCGAATTGACGATGCCGCAGCGATCTATAATTTTGATTCCAAAGTGAGAAAGGTGCAGGATTTCTCAAACAGCCGTGACATCCGTGAGCAGGTTTTTGACCTCAAAGCGGATGGAATGACCGTTTTGCATGACGCGGTTTTTCAAGCGGCGGAAATGCTTGCGAAACGCCCTGAGAAAAGGAGGGCGATCATTGTTTTGTCCGACGGAGCAGACACGATGAGCGGCAAGAGTGCCGACAAAGCCTTGCAGGCGGCATCGCTGGCCGGTGCGACGATCTACACGGTCGATATGTCGCCGAGGAATAGTTCGGCACGCGATCGGATGCAAAATCAGGGCGTGTTAAAGAATTTTGCTGAGAAAACCGGCGGTAGATTTATCACAACACCCGGCGGCGTTGCAATGCGTGAGGCGTTTCGGCAGATCGTCGAAGAACTCGGAGCTCAGTACACCATCACATTTCAACCCTTTAATCTTAAAAAAGACGGCAAATGGCGAGCTCTCGAACTCCGAGTTTCGCGACCCAATCTCACTATCCGCACCCGCAAAGGTTATAAGGCACCGTCGAGTAAGTAATCATTACGTCCGGCTTGTTTTGTTTCTGATTTTATCGGTATGACGCTCAATCGCGAGGCGGATAAGTTCGTCGATCACCTCTGGAAAACTCATTCCCGTTCCAGCCCACATTTTTGGAAACCCCGATGCGTCGGTCAGTCCGGGAATGGTATTTATTTCGTTCACTAATAGTGCTCCGCTGCCTTTTCGCAGAAAGAAATCGACGCGGGCCAGGCCCGAACCGTCGATCGCCTTAAAGGCTTTTATCGCCATTTGACGGATCTTGTCCGACAATTCGTCCGAGACTGGGGCCGGAACGACGAACTCGTTATTTCCGGTTCCCAAGTATTTTTCGGTGTAATCGAGAAATTTTTTATTGTCGTCGCGGATCAGATATTCGCCCGGCAGGCTAGCTTTCGGGTTTTCGTTGCCGATCACGGCACATTCAATTTCCCGCATTTCTAAACCTTCTTCGACAATGATCTTGCGGTCGTATTCGGCGGCGAGGTCGATCGCACCGGCGAGCGAGGCGGCGTCCGTGGCTCTGGATACACCAACCGATGAACCAAGATTTGCAGGTTTTACAAAGCACGGGTAACCGAGTTTGGCACCGACCTGGCGCAGGACTTCGTCACGATTGTTTTCCCATTCGTTACGCAAAAACCAGACATAATCGCAGATCGGGAGCCCCGCGTCGCGAAAGAGCGTTTTCATAAACGCCTTATCCATCCCGCAAGACGACGCCAGCACGCCGCAGCCGACATATGGCAGGTCGGCCATCTCAAATAGCCCCTGGATCGTCCCGTCCTCGCCGTAGGTGCCGTGAAGCACCGGGAATATTACATCGAGCGGCATGGTGCCGCCGGATCCGTCGAGAACCGTCAATCCGCCGGGCGGCGTATCGCCTGAAAGGGTAATATTCGACGCGGACGCGTCACCCTGGCTGTCACGAAATACATTTTGCGTGTGGACGGGAAATTGTTTGAGAGATTCCGCCGGCGAAAGCCATCGCCCGTCACTCGCGATTGCAATCGGCACGACCTCGTATTTATCGCTGTCGATATTCTCAATTACCGTCTTAGCCGAACGGATCGAGATCTCGTGCTCGCCCGATCTGCCGCCAAAAATAACTCCAACGCGTTTTTTCATATTTGTCGGAACCTCTCGCTCTTACGGGAGGGGGAACGCTCAGCTCGGTTTTATGAGGTCCTTGATTTTCTGATTGACCTGACTAAAGAATTCTTCTTTAACGAGGCTAAAGGTCTTTATGATCTTTTCCTTGTGGATGGTAAAGAGTTTGTGAGATTTTACGACCGAACTTTCCGGCAGGACTCCTATCTCAAGGTCATCGTTCGAAAGCGTGACCGAGTATTCATCTTTACGCAGATTACTGGTTATTATACAAACAAGAACGTCATCGAAAGTATTGTTATAGGAGTCGTTTGAAACTATCAGTACCGGACGCCGTTTGGTGCTGCTCAAGTCTGAGTACGGAAACGGCACGAGGACGATCTGTCGTTGTTTAAACATTGTCCCAATCGCTCACGGCATCGTCCCACGCATTATCTACGGCATATTTTGTCAAGTCGTCCGTAAAATCGCCCATATAAAAGCCGTACTTGTCCTGATACAGGAAATCAACCAATTGATTCACTTTCTTCATAAGATCAGTATTCTTGAGCAGGCTCAATTCCTCCTGCATCCTCTGATATTCCGAAACCGGCAACTCGATCGTTTCAGGCGTCATAACAGAGCTATTCTTACATACCGCGAAATAAACGACAAGAGTTTGTCAGGTTTTTCAGCAATCTAAAGACGAACGTATCGAGATGTCTTGGTCGCCCGACCTGCCGCCAAAAATAACTCCGACTCGTGTTTCCATAAGGAGTGTCTGAACTGAAACGATTGCGACCGGTTTTTTGGGGTTTTCCCCTCGATCATTGGCGGTTCAAACGAAGTTGTGCCGGCTCTAATATCAAACGCTGAACTCGAATGCATGTCCGTGGCCGTGACGAGCCGATCGACTATAAATCGGATTTTCGCTTAATCCATAAGCAAGAAGACAATCCGGTCGCTACCGCTCGCGGTACTGACACGGATATGATGGCACTACAAAATCGTCTTCCCCAATGCCGACAGGATCAATTCGCAGGCCAGTTCGACGGTGATGTTGCTTTGATCCAATAGAGGATTGACCTCGACGATCTCAAATGAACGCATTCCGCCGTCGGCGGCGATCATTTCAAGGGCGAGATGGGCTTCGCGGTAGGTCGCACCACCGCGGACTAGCGTGCCTGAGCCGGGTGCGAATCGCGGGTCGATACCGTCAACGTCAAACGTGACTGCATAACCGCCCGGAGCATTTGCAGCTATAGCGACCGCATCCTCGACGCACGCGGCCATTCCGCGTTTGTCGATATCGCTCATTGTAAAGAAATTATCGCGAAGTCCCAGCTTTTCGATCTGCGAGCGTTCACCCGGATCGACATCTCGCGCGCCGATGTGGGCAAAGTATTCAGGGTTTAATTTTGGTGCATAACCGCAGAGATTTACCAGATCAGGGTGACCATGGCCGAGCAGAGCCGCCAGCGGCATTCCGTGAATATTGCCTGACGGCGAAGTTTTGTCGGTATTGATGTCGGCGTGAGCGTCAAACCAGATCAGTCCGATCTCAGATCCCTGCTGTTTATAGTGATTGGCGATCGCCGAAAAAGTTGGTATCGCAATGGCGTGATCGCCACCGAGAATGACAGGTATTTCACCTTTCGTCAGAATGCCGGAGAGTTTTTCGATAATGCTCGTGCAGGCGGCAAGCATTTCTGTCAGATGTTTCGGATTGCTTTCGTCACCGGCGTCATCGGGCGGAGGGACGATTACTGCATCGCCATGGTCGGCCACTTCATAACCTAAACCACGAATCAATCCGGCGAGATTCTGCCCTCGGATTTTGGAGTGTCGAATGGCATTAACGCCCAGTTCGCTCCCCGTTTTACCTGCTCCAAAGCCTAACGGGACACCTAAAATTCCTACTTTCTGTTTATCACTAAGTGTTGTCATAGATCACATTTCACCAAAGCCTGTGGCAAATAGCTGTTCGATGGCCTCTATTGCAGCAGCCTCGTCGTCACCATCAACGATCACGACCAGATCAATGCCGAATCCGGCGGCTAAATGCAGGACGCTGAGTATCGATTTTGCGTTCGCCGACACGCCATTGTCAGTCCGTTTAAGTGTAATGCGACTGACAAAACGTCCGGACAGCCGGACCAATTGGGCCGCCGCTCTTGCATGGAGCCCGAGTGCGTTGATGATCTCAAGCTGCCGCTCAAGCATTTCTTTTCAATTTCTGCGGTTCGAGCAGCATGCCGGCACGGCAAATGGCCTCTTTCCCCTGATCCTCAACCTCTTTGGCAAGTTCGTGAAGGGTCATTTCTTTGTTAACCGAAGCAAGTTTGATAACCATCGGAAGATTGACGCCGGTGACGATCTCTACTTCGTTTTCCTTTAAAAACATCGCCGCGATATTAGTCGGTGTACCGCCAAACATATCTGTCAAAAGCAACACTCCGTGCCCGGACGAAACATTGTCGATCGCCCGGCGAATCTCGTCTTTTGCCATTTCGACGTCGTCGTGCCAGCCGATAGATACGGCAACAATATGGTTAAGATCGCCCACGACCGCCTCGGCCGCGGCAACCAATTCGTTTGCTACTTGTCCGTGTGAAACGATCACACCACCGATGCTATTCATAATAGTCCCAGTTAGTTACGCCATATAGCATAAAGTTATTTCTGAACGTCCCTGTGGCTAACGCTTGTGTCAAAACCTTTCTTTTTCAGGGCGCGTTTCAGGCTATTCGCTACCATCACCGAACGGTGCCGACCGCCTGTGCAGCCGATACCGATGGTCAAATACGATTTCCCTTCGCGTTGGTAACGCGGCAATAGATAAAGCAAAAGGTCCTCAAACCGATCGATAGTTTCGACGACCTCGGATTTATCTGTAAGATATTTAACTATTTCGGGGTCGTCGCCGGTCAAGTGTTTTAATTCCTTTTGAAAATATGGATTTGGCAGATGCCGGACGTCAAACATCACTTCGACCGAGCGAGGCGTGCCAAATTTATGGCCAAAACTCATTAATTCGACTTTTAGCGGAACTCCGTCTTCGAACCCGCTAAATTTTTGTACCAAAACCCGCCGAAGTGTGTGAACCGTATGCTCGGATGTATCGATAATGAGATCGGCAAGCTTGCGGATATCCTTCAGAGCGCGCCGCTCGGCACGTATCGCACTCAAAAGGCCTTTTCCGGCATCGGCGGGATGCGGGCGACGCGTTTCCGAGAACCGGCGCTGCAGCACATCATCCGAGGCTTCAAAGAACACGACAAATGGCGTCAGGTTTCGCTTAGCAAGTTTTTTTAATTCGCCGGGAAAATCTGATAAAAACTGACGTTCCCGGATGTTGATGACTAGAGCAGCTTTTTCGATTGACGGATTTCGCCGATCGGCGGGAACGAGAAGCCGGCCAAATGTCGAAAGCATTGTCAGAGGCAGATTATCAACACAAAAATAGCCGAGATCTTCGAGCGAATCGGTCGCCGAACTCATACCGGAGCCGCTTAGGCCCGTAATGATCACAAAAGCCGGGAGGTCCTTGTTTTCTCTAAGTTGCTGTTTCGGCATTTATAGTTAGCGATCCGTTCCGGCACGACCCGAAACCATAGCGTCATGAGATTTGATCAACTCGGCTTCGACACGTGAACCTTTGAGCTGATAGAGCTTAACCGCTGTTTCGATCAAAAGTGAGGGACTACGCCCGTAACCGACCGCGATATCGTGTTTTGGTAGCGGCAAATCCAGAAATCGTGCTTCCAAATTCGAATATCCGATCCGGTCGATTTCTGTTTCCGATTCACGACTGTAAAATTCGATACAAAGATCAATTTTATGACGCTTAACGAAAGACTCGCCGCCAAATATTTGTCGGATATCAATGATCCCCAACCCGCGGATTTCGATCAGCCCGGCAAATCGTTCAGGTGCGGCGGCGTAAAGTGTTTCATCCTCTGACTCGATATCGACGACATCGTCTGCTACTAGTTTAGCCCCGCGAGAAACCAGTTCTAAAGCGCATTCCGATTTGCCTAAGTTTGACTCACCGATGATGAGAACTCCCGCGCCGTAAACGCTGACGGCTACGCCGTGAACAGTTGCTCTGGATCGGAGCTTGGCCATCGTTGCGGTCACTGTGCAAAACTCATTAAACGGGCCGGTGTCTGGATATTCCGAAAGCGGGCTGAAGATGCCGGCGTCGGTCGAAACCGGTCAGCGGTTTATTCGATCAAATCTGACGGAGCAGTTATTGCCGCTGCACTCTGCGCTTTGTGCGATTTGTCGATAACTTTGTCTTTCAATTTACGTGCCTGTTTCTCTATCTTTCCGATAGTTTGCGAAATCGATTGGTACATATCCGAAACACTCGTATCGGCGGTCAGAACCTCGTTTCGCCAGTTGGCAACTATCTCGGAACGATGCATTCCGCGTTCAACCTCAATGATGACATGTATCTTTGGCGGTCGGCCGTCGAATAAATGTTCAATCTTTTCAAGTTGTTCCTCGACATGCGACTTCAATGCCGGGGTAAAATCCATGTGCCGTCCAGTAAATTCAATTTTCATATAACAGTCTTGCGCTCCCGCGAACCGGGAATATTCATTTGATCTCTATATTTTGCCACGGTTCGCCTTGATAATTTTACACCTTCCTTGATTAGGACCTTTGCGATCTGGTCGTCGGTCAGAGGATTATGTGTATCTTCGTCCTCGACCATTTTCTTAATACGGAGCTTGAGAATCCGTGTCGAAACCTCTTCGCCCTCTTCATTTAGCATTCCTTCGCTAAAGAATCGCCTTAGCTCGATAACGCCCTGCGGCGTATGAGCATATTTCCGATTTACCACGCGCGATATCGTGGATAGATGCATACCAATGTCTTCGGCTACATCTTTTAACATCATCGGCTTGATATGCGAGACACCTTTGTCTAAAAATTCCCGCTGCCTCGAAATGATACATTCAACGACGCGATAAATCGTCTGCCGCCGGTGTTCGATATTCCTCAACAGATCAACCGCCGAACGCACTTTTTCCTTTATAAAATCCTTTGTTTCTTTTGTCGTATCGTTCTTGTCCATCATACTGTGGTATGTAGGACTGATCCGCAAACGCGGGCTACCGTCGTCAGTGAAATATATGACATAATCCTCGTCTAATTTTTCGACATACACCTCGGGCGAAACAAAAACAGCTTCTTCGGACGAATAACGCCGGCCAGGATAAGGATCTAGTTGTCGAATTTTCCCTATTTCTTTGTCCAGAGCGTGAATATCCACACCGGTTGCTTTTGATAAATGCTGCAGGCGATGGGGCTGCAGGTCCTGAAGGTGTTCCCGAACGAGGCGGCTCGCTAAGCTCTCGCCTTCACCCAGCGAATCAAGTTGGGCCAGCAGGCACTCTTTAACATCGATTGCACCGCATCCGACCGGGTCGAGCTGCATCACCGAGTGACGTGCTGATTCGACCTCCTCGATCGAACACCGACATAATTCAGCAATCTCGTCCACTGAGGCCATTAAACGGCCGTCCGCGTCGAGGTTGCCGATAACCTGGATGGCGGCCTCATCAAGCGTTTCGCTTAGGCTTAGCAGATTTAACTGCCATTCCAGATGTTCGCTAAGGGACGGTGAATGAGACAAAAACTGTTCAAAGCTGGGTGCGTCGTCCTTATACTCTATCTCCTGGGTCCGATAGCCGGGATCGAGATAGTCCTGAAATTCACGGCCATAATCGATCTCGTCAAATGCATCAGAATCGCCATGAGCGTCGTCGTCTCCGTCGCTCTCGTTTGCAGCTTTTTCGTCACCGCCATTTAGGCTCGCGCCCTCGGGCGTCGAGGCCTCAAGGTCGTTTCCGGACGATTCGCCCGCCTCTGCAACGCCATTCTCCAGACCGTGATCCTGACCGTCTGAATTCTGATCGAGAATGTTGTCGCCGATCTCCTGAACCTCTTCGCCCGATTGAACTTCTTCAAGAATCGGATTGGAAACCATTTCCAACTCTATCAAGTCGCTCAGCTCGAGCGAATTCATCTGCAACATCTCGATGCGTTGCCGCAACTGCGGCGTTAGCACCATCTTTTGCTGAAGCTGAGCTGTTAACCTTAAAGACGACATAAACGAGCGGGGAGGATCGCAATTTCGGACGTAGATGCCACAATAGGCAAGAACTGTTCCATAACTGGATTATACCGACATCGGGCTCTAAATGGAAAATTGGATAACGCTACAATACAAATCTCTCCCCGAGATAGAGGCGCCGAACGTCAACGTCGGCTACCAGATCGCTCGGGCTTCCTGCTCGTAGTATCTTGCCATCCGAGAGTATATAGGCCCGGTCGGTTATGCCGAGGGTTTCGCGGACATTGTGGTCGGTGATGAGAATCCCGATTCCCTGATGTTTTAGATAGATAATTATCTCTCGAATATCGTCAATCGCCAGTGGATCGATCCCCGCAAACGGCTCGTCCAGTAGGATAAAGCGCGGTTCGGTCGCGAGACATCGAGCTATTTCGACTCGGCGGCGTTCACCGCCCGAGAGGGCGTCCCCGCGTACCCGGCGGACGTGCGTGATACCAAATTCCTCGAGGAGTTTTTCAAGCCGCTCGAAACGTTCCTCCCGATTTAACTTCATAGTTTCCAAAACTGCCAGAATATTCTGTTCCGCAGTCAATTTTCTAAATACAGACGGTTCCTGCGGCAAATATCCGAGGCCGAGCCGGGCCCGAAGATACATTGGAAGGCTGGTTACATCGCGGCCATTTAATACGATATTTCCTTTTTCTGTCTGCTCTAAACCGACAAGCATATAAAAGGTTGTGGTCTTTCCGGCTCCGTTCGCTCCTAACAATCCGACGACCTCGCCCTGATTAACGCTCACACTGACATCATCGACGACCTGGCGCCGTCCATAAGTTTTCTGTAGATGATTAGCGGTCAGCGCATCGCTTGTACGATCAGAAAGTACCTCGTTCGGAGCGACATTACCGTTGGTGTTGGTCATTTAGGGTTGAAGTTCTTTGATCTTATAAACCGAACGCGTTCTGCCCTGCGAAGTCTGCCGCGACTTTGTTTCGATACTGATCCGATTGTCCCGCATTGAGAAAGTCACCTGACCGCTCTGGGTCGATCCATTCTCGGGGTCAGTGACGACCGCCGGGCTGCCGCGAAGGATCGCCACATCGTCATCGGCCGAATATTGAGCCCAGTCACCCGATGCACGACGATTGGTTTGAGTAATTACCACATTATTCTCGACGACGGTTTTGGAAAGCTCATTCTTTTCATCGAGATAAAGGTTGGCCAGACCCGCAGTGATCCTGTCAGAACCCTGTCTGATATCGACGTTGCTTTTGTATTGCAGAATATTATTATTTCGGTCATAGACCATCGAATCGGCGGATGCTGAGGTCGGGACTAACGAATCCTTGCCTTTCATCTTAAGGCTCGCATTATGAATCAAGCTTTGTACGCCACCATTCGCGGAAAACCTCCCCGCCGCCTGATCGATAAAAAGCTGATTGCCGCGTACATAATTACTATCCTGCCAGCCTCGGGCATTCCCGGTGTAAGTCGCTGTCTGTGCCGCGTGGTCAAATTCGGCGCTGTCGGCGGTAAAATAAACGGGCCGTCCGGACGCCGCAAACGGCGTGGCGTCCTTGATCTGTTTTTGGCTGTAATAGGTCGTGCTCACGCCGCCTCTCAAACTGGAACGGTCGTTTCGCGTATCCAGATCAATTTCGCCTGCCTTTGCCCGGCCGCGCGAATCCCAAACCGTCGGTTCTCCGCTGCGTAGCCGAATATATTCGTCAGCTTTGGTAAACGTCATTTTACCAGCCAGCCCGTTCAGGTCCCGCTCGGTAAATTTTGCATTTGTGTTGGCTTCGAGCGTGTCGATGTCATTAGAAGTCGGGCTAAACTGGGCAATAAGCTGATCCGCCGATATTAGCTGCGTGCCTCTATTAGCAGCCGGAAGCGTAGGAACGCGGGTCGCCTTTGCTTTTCGTCCGGCAACACACGATTTGGCGTTGTTACCTGTCGGAAAAAATTCGCAATCGAACCGGGGAGCATTGATCGTGGTCCGGTAATTCTTTGCGTCGGCAGCCAATGGTTCGACATACAACTCGGCATCGCCGACGGCTTCGGCCTTTTGAATGTCTTTGCCATTAGGGCCAAATTTGGTCGTGACCGCATCGGCTGTCACGCGTTTATTTGCCGCGTCGGGTGCTCCCGCCGGAGCATTTAGCTGAATGGTCGTGCGTCCGTCAGTTTTGAGATTTTCGAGCAATCCTTCGCCTTTGAATATCAATCCGATACCTCTCGCAGCGGTCGTGACTACGCTTGTATATTCTTTGCTTTCCTTCGGAATTATTTCGACTGTGCTCGAACCGATCGCATTTGCATCGCGAAGCTGTCGATTTTCCCCAAATTCAGCGTTCAGCTCGGGTGCCGCGATTTTCATCGTTCGATCCGCCGAAACCTGTCTGACCGATGCATTGCCCCGAATAACAGCGCTCCTGATCTTTTGATCGCCGAATAGGTTCGCATGCAGTACATCACCCTTTAGGTGATCGTTACCCTGCACGATCTCGGCACCGCCTGTCAAGGCCAGCTTCTGGGCGGTTCGTTCGTAAATCGCTTCACCCGCTTTTACATCGGTTTGTTTGCCGTTTGCGGTGGAAACAATGTGGACGCCGCGTTTCAGATCATAGCGATCTGCAGCTTTGTCAAAAAGAGCGTAGCCAGCATTAATATTTGTCGGAGAGGCTCCCGAGTCGGTAGAAGTTATATGAACATCGTCGAAAAGTTCAAATTGCTTTAGCTGTCTGCTATTTTCACCACCAGACTGGAATTTGACCAAAGCACGTTCGGAGCGAACGTCAGAAGTGCGGTTTTTCTCCGCGATATTGATCGCGACGTTTGTCCTAAGATCGATAATGTTGGCCATCTGATCGAATGATGCGGAGCCGGCATTTATCTTGGCATATCGAATATTCGATTTCGCCAGATCGACCGATTCGAATGTCTCGATCTCGACGTCTTTCAGCAATTCAAGACGCTTTTCACCCATATTTACGGTTGCACCGACCGATTTTCCGCGGATGCCGCCCCTTTCAAATTCGACAAATTCGTCGATCTCCGCTGTTTCAGTTTTTCTGGTATAAACGATGTGATTCGTTTTAACCTTCAGCTCATCACGGGTTTCGACCCGGACATTTCCCTTTAGATAGACTGTAAAATTCTTTTCTTCCTCGGGCACGTAAAGTGCGGATTCAGAACTCATCTTGTCGAAGGTCAGAGCCTGGTCATCATAAACTTCGATATAGACGTTCTGAAGTTCCTGGTGATTATCCGAGAATGTTTTCGCGTGGTCGGCTCTAATCAGATATTTTGTGACGCCGCCATCTGTTTCAAGCCGTTCGTAACCGTTGACCTCGGCGATCACATCGGTTGATAGCTGGGTATGTTCACTCTTTAGCTTAAAGGCCGCCTTGGATCGTTCGCGATAATAGCTAACTGCGACAACGATCAGCGACGCGGCAAGCGCCGCGATCGCAGCCATTCGAAAAAAAATCGGCAGTTTCGCCCTTAGTTGAAATTGCTTTGGATTGTGACTGATATTCTCGGGCACTTAAATCAATTATCCGCTCTTAAATCCTCGACGACAAGTTGCAGCCGGGTATTTCCCTGCCAGGTGTTGGTCTCGGCTACGTAAGCCAATTCGATGCCGGTTCCGGGTTTTAGGGTTTGCCCCTGGCTTTTGTCGACACCGTCCCACCATACCGCTTCGAACTGTTTTTTGTCCTCGCCGACGAGCTTTAGTTTTAGATGCTTTTCTTTCATAACAAAAGGCTCGTCTCTCAAGATTAGGCTTCTGGTCACAAAGACCGGTTTTGGATTGCCCGCTCCGAATGGCTCGAATCGCGCCAGACTTTCCACCAGCTCCAGACCAAGCGTTTGGCTGGTGATCAGTGCATCGATCTTTAATTCCGGGATCAGTTCGTCGAGTGTTAGAGTTTTGGCGGCATATTCATCAAGCCGTTTTTGGACCAGAGGAATATTTTCGACTTTGATCTTCATTCCAGCGGCAGCCGCGTGACCGCCGTATTGTTCGAACAGGTCTGAGCATGTATCCAGAGCATTTAAGAGATGAAATCCGGGAATGCTCCGGGCGCTGCCATGACCAAACCCGTCTTTTATCGACAGCACGATCGTCGGCCGGTGGAGTTTTTCGGCGATCCGTGAAGCCGCAAGGCCGATCACGCCCTGATGCCATCCGTCGCCCGCGACAACGACAAAGTGTTTCTCAGTGATACCCTCGGTTTCGAATAACGCTAATTCTGTAATTTTCTGCTGAACCTGTTGACGTTCGCGGTTGCGGCTATCCAGCAAACTGGCGAGTTCGCGCGCCTTTCCAAATTCGTCAGCCTCAAAAAGCTCGACAACATGTCTGGCGACATCCATCCGGCCGGCTGCATTGATCCGTGGACCGATACGAAAACCGATGTGATAACTCGTCATATCCGAGCGGCAATCGGCGACTTCCATCAATGCCTTTAGGCCCCAGTTGGTGGTTTTTGGCAAATCAAGCAATCCGAGCGAGACGATCGCACGGTTCTCGCCCGTCAGATTCATCACATCCGCAACCGTGCCGATCGCGGCTATCTTAAGGAATTGAGGGACTTCGCTCTCAAGGCCTTTCTCACGAAGTAACGCATGAGCGAGTTTAAATGCCACTCCGACGCCCGCCAGATTTTTATCCGGATACGGGCAGCCTGTTTGATTTGGATTTACCACCGCCGCAGCAGGCGGATTTCCGCGGACTTCATCAGACAGATGATGGTCGGTTACGATCACATCCAGACCGTGATCGCGGGCCCATTCCAACGGCTCGAAACTTCGAATACCACAATCGACGCTTATAACGAGTGATACTCCTTCTTTTTGCGCTTGTTCGAGTGCAGGAATATTAATGCCATAGCCTTCGGTAAAACGGTTTGGAACGTGAAAAGTCGAGTCCGAACCCAGCATCGAGAGCATTTTACGGAGAAGGACCGTTCCCGTTGTACCGTCAACGTCGTAGTCGCCCCAGATCATTATCTTCTCGCCGTTTGCAATGGCCTTTTGTATTCGGTCGACAGCCTCCCGCATTCCTTTTAGCAAAAAAGGTTCGTGAAGGTGCTCCATCGACGGATTGAGGTACTCAAAAGATTTAGCCGTGGTTTCATGTCCGCGGGCGATCAGCAGGGCCGCGACCAGAGGCTTGACGTCGAGTTGGGCGGCGAGCCGATTGACTGCATCGGCGTCGTGTTTTCTGATTGTCCAACGTTTTTTCACGGGAAGTTTTATGATTGATTACGCCCCAATATGACGGTGATCAGACTGGAAAGTGAACTCGATTTGGCGAGTTCCAAACAGCTAATGGACGACCGGGCTGATAATTCCCTGCCACAATAAAACAAGGAGAACCGAGCCGAGAATAATTCGATATACGATAAAGACGGCCGTCGAATTACGACGCAAAAACGAGATCAGAAACCAAATAGACAGGTAACCAACCACACCGGCAACAATAGTTCCGACCAAAAGCGGCATAAAACTGTCCTGTGGCAGTATATCCCACGCTTTGCGGAGCTGAAGTAGGCCGCTCGCCGTGATCGCTGGTATCGAGAGAAGAAACGAAAATCTTGCCGCCGTCTCACGCTTTTGTCCCGCCAGCAGGCCGCCCATGATCGTCGAACCCGAACGGCTGGCTCCGGGCATTAAAGCCAGAACCTGAGCAAAACCGACAACGACCGCGTCAATCAGGCCGAGGCGCCGTATATCTTTTCGCTGCTTGCCCATCAATTCGGCCAGTGCCAGCAAAACCGCTACGACGATCAACATGATCGAGATTGTCCACAGGTTTTTAGTTCCGCTGCCTTCGATAAAGTCTTTGAACAACAAACCCGCTACGCCAATCGGGATCGACCCCAGTATCACGAGCCATCCAAGCCATGCCTCATCCGAAAGCCATATCGGCCGGACGCCGTCGGTTCCCGAGAAACGCATTCCCCGTTTTCCAGTCAACAAAGCAAAATGATCACGTATAAAGGCCGTCATAATGCCCCAGATATCCGCTGCAAAATAGACAAAAACGGCCGCAAGCGTACCTAGTTGGATCACCGCCATCGTCGCTGTGATCTGTTCCGCGTTTCCGGCGTAAAGGTCAGTAAACCGGCTCGCGAAAACGAGATGGGCAGTCGAACTGATCGGGATAAACTCGGTAAGACCCTGAACGATCCCGAGAATAATAGCCTGTATGAGATTCATAGACGAGGATAACGAGATGAACGTGATCGTTCAGCTTCGAGAAGAAGCATAGTCCAAATAATTTACCATATTCCCTTTGCCGAAACTATTCGCGAAATCGCGAACGGCCTGCCACCTTGTCATAGAGCCAAGCCGGCATTATTTGGCCCAATCGGACAACAGCCGCAAGTTGCCAGGGGAAAGCGGAGAATTTCTTTTTTTGCTCTATCGCGTCAATGAAATAGGGTATCGCCTCATCGAGTTTCATCAAGAAAGGCATTTTATTCGAACGGCCGGATGTCAGCGGCGTTTCAATAAAACCGGGCTGGATGATCGTGACATCGATATTATGTTTGGCGTTGTCGAGGCGGACGCTTTCAAAAAATGCGGTCATTCCTGCCTTGCTCGCGGAATAGGCGGCCGATTTTGGTAGGCCGCGAAACCCGGCAAGACTCGACACGGCCACGAGATGTCCCGAACCGTGCTCAATCATTTTTGGTAGAACGGCATGGATCGAATTTACCGAACCCAGCAAATTCGCGTCGATCAGTTTTTTAACAGCGGCCGGTTCATACGATCGTGTCGCCGGATCGTTACCGCCGATACCGGCATTGGCGATCATCACGTCGATATGTCCGAATTCTTCGCGGAAACTGTTCGCGGCCGCTTGTATCTGGTCCGCGTCGACGACATCGCAAGGGAAAATTCTTGCCGTTCCGCCCAACGCCTCACATCTCACAGCGAGGTCTTTTAATAATTCTTCGCGACGAGCAAGCAGGCCGAGCGTCGCCCCTTTTTTTGATAAAGCTAAAGCCAATGCCTCGCCAATGCCACTCGAGGCTCCTGTTAAAAGGACAAATTTATTTTTCCAATTCATTATTTTGAACGGTACAAGGTCCAATCACGCCGAAACAGCGGATTCAAGATTTGAAATCGAATCATTTAACACTGAAAGCAAAGTGTCCACGGTGCTCAAATGCGTTCGAAACGCGAGGCACGCAAAACGCAGTGTAAATTCGTCATTGAGCATGGTTGACGATATAAAGATTCGTCCGTCGGCAACAACCGCGTCGAGAATTTCTTTATTAAATTTATTTGCATCACCTGCTTTCGGCAAATAACGGTATGTTACAACCGATAATTCCGGCTTGAGCTTGCTTTCAAATCCAAGCTTTTGAACCTCGGCGTGGAAATATTTTGCCAGCAGAAGTTTTTCTTCGAGACAGGCCCGGAATGGTGCAACGCCATGAAGTTTTAACGGCAACCAAAGCCTGAGGCCGCGGAAATGTTTGGTCAATTCCGGCGACAATTCAGCTGGTGACATTTCCTCGTTTGAGGAGGCTGCATCCTGCATATAACTGGCCATGTACCGGTGCGATTCATGGAGTTTCGACGAGTCTTTGACCAGAACGACCCCAAGCCCATATGGCAGAAAGAGGCCTTTATGCGGATCGATCACAAGCGAATCCGAAGTTTCGAGGCCGTTTAATTTCACTTTACCTTCGTCGGTCAAAGCAAAAAATCCACCATACGCCGCGTCGATGTGATACCACAGGCCGTGTTGCTTTGCGACTTCTCCTATTTCGGCAAGCGGATCGATCGCCCCGACATCGGTCGTGCCAGCGGACGCGACGATCAAAAATGGATTAAGGCCGGCGGCAACATCACTTTCTATCTGGGAGCGAAGTTCACTAACGATTATTCGATATTTTTCGTCCAGCGGCAGATGACGGATGATGCATTCGCCGAGGCCGGCGATGCGGATGGCTTTGTCGATCGAGTGGTGGGCTTGCTTCGATAGATAGATCACAGAACGAGTCATGTTCTCGGACTTAACATTCCGTGCATCACGTGCCGTTACGATCGCTATCAAATTGGCGAGGCTGCCGCCCGAGGTGAGATTTCCAGCCGCGTCGGTCGGATAACCGACGATCTCGTTCATCCAGCGGATCAGCATGTTTTCCATGCGAACCGCACCGGGACTGGCGTAAAATATGCCAGCATAACGATTAAAAACATCGGCCAGATAATCGCCGAGAGCTGAATAATATATGCCACCGCCAGGTATGTAACCGAGGTGGCCGCCGGATGCTGGGTTTAAGCCAGGTGTGTCGACATTTTTTGCGATTAGATGAATAGCCGCATCGATATCGATACCAATTTCAGAGATCGGCGATGCCAATAGATCCTTGCCAAGGTCGTCGGATCGATTGTAGGCCTTTAGAGAATTGATGTTTTCGAGGAAATCCTCTGTATAGTTGACGACGCTTGTTCGAACCGACTTCCTTTCAGCAAAGTTGGGTTCCAGCAGGCGCGAGGATTCCTCAAGTTCAAGTAGTTTATTTCGCATTACATCGATCTGGTTCGGCTAACAACCGGCCCCTCCGTCGCAAAGAACAGGTTTCACAACGGTGATACTGAGGATCACTGCCGCCGCCGCCGCCGCTCCGATAATTATCCATGTACTCGGCTTTAGTCCGCCCCGAGCATTCTTTGCCGAATCGATATCTGCGTAGGCGATCGATTGTCTTGTTCCGGTTTTGGAATCGAGAAGAGTGAACGAATCATCCGCCGCATTTTCGACGTCACCTTTTAATTTTGTGCCGTTTTTGAGTTTCACCTCGACTCGAGCACCGACGTTGCGAACGACAGCTCGATTTTTTTCGAGCTTCGAATCGTCCGGCATTTGTGCCAGTGAAACATGAGGGCCAATGGAAGCGAAAAGCAAAATCCCTAGTCCAAGATAAATTTGGGCCCTGAAAGTCATAGATAGATTCTCCCTGTTTTGTAGTCTCAAAAAATGATGACAAATTGGAAATGATGGCCTAAATAAAAAGAACAACCGAGATAACTCAGCACCTTAAACCTCTACGATTGTCGTTACGATCACGGGTTTTGAACTCAATTCTTTTTGAACAAAGCGTTTCAGATGAATTCGCAAATTCTCTTTAAAGACGGTGCGGTTTGAGATATGTTCCGGCTTCATGTCAGAAATTGCCTTTGAGATCGACTTGCGGGCATCTGCGGCAAAACCATTTAGCGGATCGATGCCGGCAACGCCCTCAAAAGTGATCTGCGGCTGGCCGTTTTGTACAATGCCGCCCTTGTCCATGGCAACAACCAGCGAGATGGCTCCGCCGTATGCAAGTTTTTTACGTTCGCGAACCACATCATATTCGATCTCTTCCATCGATTCCTGGTCGATAAAGGTTTTATAGAGTTCGCGTTTCTCAACGACTTTTGCCGAACGTTCATCAAGCTCTAAAACATTACCATTCTCGATCAGAATAATATCCTCATCAGCATAACTGCCGACATGATTTTTGATAAATTCCTTTTGCCGGAAAAGCATTCGGTATTCGCCGTGGATAGGAATTACAAACTTGGGTTTCGCGGTCTCGACCATTATCTTGATATCGCCCTGTGAGGCATGGCCGGAAACGTGAACAAGCCGGCGGCGTTCCTCGATGATGTTTGCCCCGCGTTTGTAGAGATGGCCGATGAGACGGCTGATACCTTTTTCGTTGCCGGGGATTATCCTTGCCGAAAGTACAACGGTGTCGCCTTTTTCGACTTCGACACCCTTAAAGCTTGCCGTTGCCATATTCCAAAGTGCCGCACGCACCTCGCCTTGAGAACCGGTCACGAGATAACAGATCTCGTCGTTGTCGAGGGCCCGCGAACCGCTGAGATCAATGCTCGTACCGTGCGGGATCTTTAATAGTCCTTGCTCCTCGGCGATCTCTATATTCTTTATCATCGAGCGGCCGATGACGCAGACCTTGCGGCCAAATTGGTGAGCGACGTCAAACACGATCTGCAGCCTATGCATGGACGAGGAAAATGTTGAGACGATCAGCCGGCCCTCGGTTTCCTCAAAGATCTCTTCGAATGCAGGTATCACGGCCATTTCTGACGGCGTTCGGCCCGGCACGGTTGCGTTTGTCGAGTCGCACAACAGTGCAAGGACGCCCTCGTCCCCGATCCGGCCAAGGGTTTTCAGATCGTATGGTTTTCCGATCACCGGCGTGTCGTCGATCTTATAATCGCCGGTGTGAATGATTGTCCCGACTTGCGTATGAATTGCCAGAGAAAAGCATTCGACGAGCGAGTGCGAGGCGTGAATAAATTCGATCTTAAAGCTTCCGATCGTAATGATATCGTTTGCCTCGACGCGATGGAGCAAAACGTCGTCGAGCATGTTAAATTCACCCAGTCGTTTCTCGGTCAAAGCCAGTGTAAAGCGGGATGAATATACCGGAAGGTTGAACTTTTTCAGAATGTAAGCAAGGGCGCCGATGTGATCTTCGTGGCCGTGAGTGAGGATGATAGCCGTCAGGTCGTCTCGAAACTCTTCTAAAAAATCGAAGTTTGGGATCGAGATATCCACCCCAAACGGCGTCTCCTCAGGGAATCCCATACCGGCATCGACGATGATCATTTCATCGCCGTACCGGATGCCCATGCAGTTCCTCCCAAATTCGCCGATGCCGCCCAACGGTATGATTTCAACCTTTTTCAAAATATTTATTCGGACCTCAACCTATTAATTAATAGACGAGTATAGCATTACCCGGAGATCCACATACGTCGAATTTCCAGCCTCTGATCCAGATTACGCGACAAAAAGTTTCCATGGGTTCATTTTATTGCTTTGAGACTTTGCGTCTCCGCGGGAAAATCTTCTCCCGCAAAGCCGCCAAGCCGCAGAGGAAGCGAAAGAAAAGTCGCTCATTCCCGTGTTGTTTATGAGCGATAATAAACGGCAATCGTCACAATTATTTGCCCGAGAGATAAATTCCTCCCCAAAAACAGATTACGCGACAAAAAGTTTCCATGGGTTCATTTTATTGCTTTGCGACTTTGCGTCTCCGCGGGAAATCTTCTCCCGCAAAGCCGCAAAGTCGAAGAGGAAGCGAAAGAAAAGTCGAACATTCCCGTGTCCTAAAAACAACTTCTCTTCGGCACAGTTTTAAACCAGAACATCTGTTGTTTAAGGAAGTGCCTGCACGAAATTGACATTCAATCGAACAATCACCTATTCTCTTGAAAGTTCAATAGGGGAGTAGATGCCTTCGAATAAACGAAGGTCTTTCGCCGCCGTCAATACGAACATCCGAATTAGCGGATGATCCGGTGCGAGAGCAAAGATTCGAGACCTGTTGCGGTTCCATTGCCGCGATGGGTCTTTTCCATTTTGCGGGTAAGTCTGTAGGAGAATCTATGACTTTGTTCCCTTTTGCCGAATATTGGTGGTTCTATGTCGGGTTTTTGGTATTCGTTCTGGCGATGCTGGCAATCGATCTCGGGGTTTTTAATAGAAAAGCCCACGTCGTTTCATTTAAAGAAGCGTCAATTTGGAGCGCTGTTTGGGCCTCGATGGCGATCCTATTCGGAGTGGGTTTTTACCAATATGTTTCGAGAAACCTTGGCGTCGAAGCCGCCCAAACGCTCACCCTCGAATTTTTTACCGGCTATGTGATCGAATATTCCCTGTCGATCGACAATATTTTTATCTTTGTGCTGGTGTTTGGCTATTTTCGGATCCCGGCCGAGTATAAACACCGAGTTTTGTTTTACGGGATACTGGGTGCGCTTGTTTTTCGGGCAATATTCATCGCTCTAGGCTCGGCCCTGATGCAGTTTCATTGGGTAATCTATCTTTTCGGCGGCTTTTTGATCATCACCGGCATCAAGATGCTGTTTACAAGCAACGAAGAGATCGAACCTGAGAAAAACCTGCTCATTCGTTTGTTTCGAAGGCTGATGCCGGTGACTCATTCGATCGAGGGAAAAGATTTTTTCTTGAAAAAGGCTGGGCGTTGGCACGCAACTCCATTATTTATCGCTCTTCTATTTTTAGAGGCGAGCGACATCATCTTTGCGGTCGACAGCGTCCCGGCGATATTTGCTGTGACGAAAGAGCCGCTGATCGTATTTACCTCAAATATCTTTGCGATTCTTGGCCTCAGGTCGATGTATTTCATGCTGGCCGGCGTGATCGGCAAATTTCACCTTCTCAAATATGGTCTCTCGATCGTTCTAGTCTTTGTTGGGCTAAAAATGGTCTGGCTCAATGACGCATTCGGCGGAAAATTTCCCATTGAATATTCGCTCGGATTTATTATGGCCGTGATCGCAGGAACGATCATCCTTTCGATCTTGATCCCGGTGAAGATCACGAGGCCGAAAGACGCTGAGATAGCAGACTAGATAGAGAAATCAACAGATGCACGGCGCCGCGGTTTTGAAAATTAATTGAAACCGCGGCGGCGTCCGGCGTGTCTTTCACCTGACAGCGAACCGTAAAACTTGCACCACCCGTCGGGTAGGCATGCCTGGCGGAGTCATGTCAGTAGCCCGACCGTGAGGGAGGGCCTATCGAGTGAGGGCCCTTGCTTACGCGCGGGCTCCTGCACACGGTACCCAATTTCTATCAGTTTTCTGGAGCTATCGAATAGAATTTGGTTTTGTTGTATTATTTGCTGTACGCAAATGAACACTCTCTACTACGGCGACAATCTCAAGATCCTCCGCGACTATATCAAAGACGAGTCGGTCGATCTGATCTATCTCGACCCGCCCTTTAACAGCAACCGCAATTACAATGTGCTGTTCCGCGGGCGAATCGGGCACGGACAGCGAATCGCAGATCACGGCGTTCGAAGGCACGTGGCACTGGCACACCGGCGACACAGCGGCGACCTACAACGCGCCTGTAAACGAACCCGACCAGGTCGGTCCTTTGACGCGAATCGTTCTACCAGTTTATCGGCACAAACCAGATGATGGCCTATCTCGTCATGATGGCCGCCCGCTCTTAGTTAAGCCAAGTTTGTAATGTAATATACCGGAGGCCTATGTCGATCACACAAGAAGAATTTGATTATTTGATCAAGCAGGAAAAGGTTTTGGATGACCTCGCGCCGATTGAACTAGCTCCCGCGCCGAAAGAGTGGACACGCTCGCTCACGGCGGCTGAAATAAAAGAAAAGTTCCTACTGGATTTCTTTCGCTCCGGTTTTGAATTGACCAAATATACTTACAATAAGCGGCATCGACAAACAATAATCCTTGTACGGTATGACAGCTTTGGACGCCATACCAACCCTGATGGGGTAACATTCAATGGGCCGCACGTGCATTTATATCGGGAAGGGTTTAATGATAAATTTGCGTTCCCCGTTTCAGAGTTGGGTGTCGGCCAAAATGATAGAATAAATATTGTTCTCGAAAAATTGTTGAAGTATTGTAACGTAACATCGACACCGATGATCACTCCTCCACTTTATTGAGCCATGGATTGTGAGAAAATAATTAGCGAATATCTTAATTGGATCCGAGACAATACGGTGCTTCGTTCAATGTCGGATGGAAATGTATGTGCAGTTTCAACCCCCTTCCTTGACCGGCACAACGATCACGTCGAAGTTTATTTGACTAAGACAAATGGGAACATTCGAATTTCCGACCAAGGATACACAATCGCGGACCTTAAGATGTCTGGCTTCGAAGTAAGCACACCTAAGCGGGAACAAATTCTCAAGACCACGCTCAACGGTTTTGGCGTCCATATCGGAGAGGAGAATGAACTTTATGTCGACGCAAATCAGCATAGTGTTGGACAAAAGAAACATTATCTGCTTCAGGCGATCATAGCGGTGAACGATATGTTCAACCTGGCGCAGGAAACGGTCTATTCACTTTTCAAAGAAGATGTTGAAGCCTATTTACGAGCAAATAATGTTGCCTTCTCGAAGGATATTAAGCTAACTGGCAAAAGCGGTTTCGATCACAATATTGATTTTTTAATTCCCCAATCCAGAACCTACCGTGAGCGCCAAATCAAGGCCGTAAATACACCCAAAAAGGATCCGGTTATGTCGGCGATAATGGCATTCACTGACATATTACAGGCGCGGGAAACACCGACTACCCAATTTGTTATTTACAATGATAGTGAACGAACCGTTTCCGGCGATGTAGTCAATGCAATGGTTAACTATGAAATAAAGCCAATTCCATGGAGCCATCGACAAGAACATCTAGGTGCATTTTCCATGAATTAGTGATTTTGCTCGACTACCCAATCCAAAAGCCCGTTGCACTTCTCGAACGTATTATTCAGGCGTCGTCGAATGAGGGCGATGTTGTTCTCGATCCTTTCTGCGGGTGCGGAACGACCATCGCGGCGGCGCAGAAGCTGAACCGCCAATGGATCGGCATCGACATCACCCACCTCAGCGTCGGCCTGATGAAACTGCGGCTAAAAGATTCGTTTGGTATCGTTCCGGTCGGAGCAAAGATTCCAAAAAGCTCCCCTCCTTACGAAGGAGGGGTGGCACCCGCTTCGGGTGACGGGGTGGTTCTCTCGACTACCCTTGATCAACGCGGTGTGGATGCGAACGCAAAGAACCACCCCGTCGGCGAAACGCCGACACCCCTCCTTCGTAAGGAGGGGAGTTTCGGAGCGTACAAGGTCGTCGGCCAGCCGGAAGACCTCGACGGGGCAAAGGAACTCGCCGACAAAGACAAATACGGTTTCCAATGGTGGATACTCCCGCTCATCGGCGCACGGGCGTTTGGTGCGGAAAAAGGCAGTAAGGAAGGCAAAAAAGGCGCCGACGGCGGCATCGACGGAATGATGGTTTTCACGGACGACAATTCAGGCAAAGCTAAAAAGGTCATCATCTCGGTCAAGGGCGGCCACAACGTCAGCGTCGCCCACATCCGCGACCTCGGCCACGTCATCGACCGCGAAAACGCCGCCATCGGCATCTACCTAACCCTCGAACCCCCAACCAAACCAATGCTAACCGAAGCCGCCGAAAAAGGCTTCTACCACTCCCCCGGCTGGAACCGCGACTACCCCCGCTTGCAGATCCTAACCGTCGAAGATATCCTAAACGGCAAAACCGTAGACGTCCCACCGAACTTGGCGACGTTTAAACAAGCCGTTCGAGTGGGAGAGAACAAAATGGGGCAACGGAGGCTTGACTTCTAAATATGTCAGAACCACCTACTGCCGAGTATGCGGGATACGTAGATCCCAA
>JBGTCS010000002.1:0-7184 GCA_041748715.1 Pyrinomonadaceae bacterium
GCCAGATGAGAATATGCGTATCAATCAAAATACGCATCACATATAATCCTCAAAATCGTCTAGTGGAGCATCGAAATCATCCGCCATGTACAAGACAAGCCCTTTCATGCAACCTCGTTGTAAAGGCTGCTTTTCCGCCCCATTCTTTCCAGATTTTGAAAGCTTTATGAGTTTCTTGCTCGCCATATCGTCGAGCATCGCCGCAGCTTCGGGCTCTAAAATTGTCACGCTTATCGTGTCCATATCGAGATTCTAGCACAAAGAAGAAAGGTGAAGGTTCAAATTTTTTCGAGTATGTTGGGATTGTAGTGCGTCATCGATGGCCGGGTAGCGAATTAGAATGTTTGCCATAAATAAAACAGGATGGACAGGATACTCAGGATATCCTGATCATCTTGTCTATCCTGTTTAAAAATACCTTATAGATCACTTTCCGCTGGTAATCAGTTTAGCTATAGTCTGCAACTGCATATTCGACGTTCCCTCATAGATCGCTCCGATCTTACTATCCCGCCAGAATTTTTCTACCGGGTAATCTTTGACATAGCCGTAACCGCCAAAGAGTTCGATAGCTTTGGACGAAACATGTTCGGCACAGCGTGAGGAATACAGCTTGGCAATTGCCGCTTCTTTTAGAAACGATTTTCCGGCGTCTTTGAGACGGGCGGCGTTGTAGACCAAAAGCCGTGTTGCCTCGATCTCGACCGCCATCTCGGCAAGCTGGAATTGCACGCCCTGAAAGCTGCCGATCGTCTTGCCAAATTGCTCGCGTTCCTGTGTGTATCCGAGGGCCGCTTCGTAAGCTCCCTGAGCGATGCCGAGCATTTGGGCTCCGATCCCGATACGGCCTTCGTTGAGGGTTTCGATCGACACTTTGTAGCCTTTGCCGACCTCGCCGAGGACGTTTTCTTTCGGAACTTTGCAATTATCGAGTATCAATTCGGTCGTCGATGAGGCTCGAATACCGAGTTTGTCTTCTTTCTTTCCGACCGAAAAACCTTCAAAACGCTTTTCGACAACAAAGGCAGTAATGCCTTTATATCCGGCCGACGGATCGACGGTTGCAAAAAGCACAAAGATCTCGGCCTCGTTGCCGTTGGTGATCCAGAGCTTTTGGCCGGTCAACTCGTAATGATTGCCTTTATCGACAGCGCGCGTTGTTAGCGCAAACGCGTCCGAACCAGACGACGCCTCGCTCAGAGCGTAGGCTCCGACCTTGCTCTCAGCAAGCTGGGGCATGTATCTCTTTTTCTGTTCATCATTCGCCCAACGCATAAACGCGTTTGTTACCAACGTGTTATGAACATCAACAAACACCGAAACGCTCGCATCGACGCGTGCCAATTCCTCGATAGCCAGGATCGCGTTAAAGATCGTCGAGCCTGCGCCACCGTATTCCTCGGGCGATTCGATCGCCATCAGACCGAGTTCAAAACATTGCTTAATAAGATCCGGATCAAGCTTTGAGGCGTGTTCCATTGCCTCGACGCGCGGACGGACCTCGCCCTCGGCAAACTCGCGAACTGAAGCTCGAAAGAGTTCTTCTTCTTCGGATAAGACGGTCAAACCGGCGTTTATATATGCTGCTGTGGCGGCTGTATTCATAAGTATTTCCTAACAATAGTTAATGATAATTAAATTCTGTTCAAGGGTTTATTCTAGTCAAGCTTTGCGACAAACTCAACGGAGTGGAAAATTGGCGGAACGAGCCTGTGACGAGGATTAAGAATCTCATTGCCCGGATCGTTTTTTTCTAACGACCCGATACTAAGCAAAATGCAATTTCATTTGGTTCCCAATAACGAAGCTGCTGGTCCATGGTTAACGAAGGAAATAAATACGTTTGCTGATTGCTTATCAAAAGGTTAGCATCAAATTTTGTAAGGCAGTCGGCAAACCAACCACGTGATATTCGACAACAGACCCGGTATTCGGGAACCGAACATCAATTCTAGAAACATCGGCCGATTCAAGGTTTTGGCAGCAATCTTGACGCTTTTGGGCTTGGTGCTTTTTGCGTACCTTATTTACACCGTTGGATTTTACGAGATATATCATGGTGTCACGCGATTTGGCGTCGTTGGTTTTACTGTCATCCTGTCTATCTATTTTGTGCGAATCTGCTCCCGTGCATTGGCGTGGAAACTCTCAGTCCATGAACCATATTACCTGAACATCAGGGATACGATCCCCGCCGTCGTGATCGGCGAAGCAATGAGCAGCACGATCCCGCTCGGGATCCTTATCAGCGGCACATCAAAGGCGGTCGCCGTCAGAAAAAGGATCCCGCTGGTAGCCGGATTATCGTCGGTTGCGACGGAAAATTTGTTTTATAGTTTAATAACCTCGATATTTTTGATAATCGGCGGGATTGTTTTGCTGCGCGGCTTTGCGGTTGATGAGAGCCTGGTCCTTGCGATCAACTTTTTGATCGTTTCGGTGAGCGTCTTAGTCCTGCTCGGTATCTTAATGGTGATCCGCCAGTGGCATTTTGCAAGCGAAATCTGCGAATGGATTTACCGTCGAGGTTTTTTGAAACGCTTCCTCGAGAACGGTCGTTTGAGCGTCAGGCTTTTTGAAAACCTGATCTATGGATTTTACCGCCGCTATCCACAGCGATTCGTGCCGATCTGTCTGCTGGTAGCAGCTTATCACCTTCTCGGAATTGCTGAGGTCTGGTACATTCTTAGCCGTTTGAGCGACGCTTTTCCGAGTTTGATGAATGCCTTTCTGCTCGAATCGGTCAGCCGTCTTGTCACAATACTTTTTAAGCTTGTGCCGTTCGTTATCGGTGTCGACGAGGCCGGTGCCCAATTTGTCGGCGAGACCGTTTCGCTCGCGGCTGGCGTCGGCGTAACTCTGGCAATTATCCGAAAAGGTCGGATCTTGTTTTGGACGGCGGTTGGTTGGATCCTTATCGCCAAACGCGGGCTTTCGGTCAAGGAGATCACTGAACCCGATCGATAGAACACTCCCCGCCGTATCGCTGGGTAACTATCTAAAACGGCCAAAATATCGGCACCAGGACCATCGAAACCACAAAAACAATCACCGTCAAAACGCTCCCGATCTTTACAAAATCCATAAACCGATAACGGCCCGGCGTGTACACCAGGACACATGCCGGTTCGAGCGGGGTGATAAATGAGAAAGACGCTGCAAAGGTCACCGCGATGGCAAATGTGCGCGGATTGAGGCCGAGCGCAACAGCGGCCTTAATGGCAACGGGCAATACGACCAATGCGGCCGCCTGGTTAGACATCGGCTGGGTCAGCACCACCGTGAGTATAAAAAACCCGCTAAGAACGGCGATCGGTCCAAATTGACCAAAATACAAGTTAATCATGTCGGCCAGATAGGTATCCGCCCCGGACGATTCCATCGCCACGCCAAAACTCATCATGCACGCGATCAATACAAGAAGCCGAAAATCGATCATCGGGTACATTTCGCTGTAGCGGATCGTTTTTGTCGCGAGCAGCACCATCACGCCGCACAACACGGCGATCGCAAGCGGTATGTCGTAGCCAACCACGGTCTTTGATAGCGATAGGCTCAGAAACACGACGAAGGCGAGGATCGCCCACTTTTGCTTGTCGGAGCGGACATTTTCCTCCGAAAGATCCTTGAGGATCATCACTTCACGGTTTGCGATCAGCGGCTGGATGCCTTCGCGATTGCCCTGGACCAAAAGCACGTCGCCAAAAATGAAAGGCACGGCGCTTAATTTGTTGATAAATGTTCGGCCGTGTCGATTGATAGCAAGTACCGTTAGGTTATAGGCCTGGCGAAATCGAAGGGTCTTTAAATTTTGACCGACAAATCGCGAATCCCGCATAACGAGAACCTCGAAAAGTTCCGTATCTTCGTCCTCGAGCACCACATCATTTAATGTAAAATCGGGCTTGATCTCGAGGCCGGCTTCGTCCTTTACCCGCAAAATGTCGTTTATTGAACCTTCGACGATAAGCGAATCGCGACGTTGTATCCGTTCATTCTGGTCAGGAGCGTTTATCTTTGCTCCGCGGCGAATGATGCCGAGAACGTTAAGATCGAGATCGGTGTTGAGATTTGTTTCTCCAAGAGTTTTTCCGACGAGGGGCGATTCGGGCAAAACCAAAAGTTCGGAAATATAGTCGCGAATATTATACTGCTCGGTCAGCGAGTCTTCCCCGCCGCGATTAGGCAGCATTTTTCGTCCGATGACGAGCATATAGATGATGCCGAGCAATGCCACGATCACGCCGACAGGTGTCAACTCAAACATCGAAATGGGTTCCATGCCGTACCGGGTCAGGGCTCCGCTGACGGCAAGATTTGTCGAGGTGCCGATCAGCAGACAACTTCCGCCCATGATCGTTCCAAAAGCGAGCGGCATCAGAAGCTTTGACGGGGCGATCTTTGATCGCTGAGCCAAACCCAAAACAAAGGGGATAAGCATCGCCGTCGCGGTGGTGTTGTTCATAAAGGTCGATGAGATGGTCCCGACCATCATTATCAAAAACACCAGAACAAATTCGTTGTCACCTGCTATCCGAAAGAGTCTTCTACCGAACAGATCGACCAACCCGGTTTTGACCAGTCCGCCGGTCAATACAAACAAACCCCCGATGGTTATGATAATGTCGTTGCCAAATCCGGCTACCGCTTCCTGAACATTCAAAACTCCAAATAAAACCAGACCCATCACGAGCAAAATGCCAACTATATCGACGGGTATTTTTTCGATCGCAAACAGGATTATCGCTACCAGTAAAAGTATGAGCGTTATGGTTATTGGTGACATGTGGCGTCCAGAATAGCTGAAAGCTGAGGTTTTTCAAAGACAATTTATGGCTCTGGGCGTGTTATTATTGCCATTCGGTGAAACAAATTTTTGATATCCGTGAAGAGAGCTAAAAGCAGCAAAATGCTGATGATAGGCGCGGCCGCGTGCAGACTATTCCAGGTAAAAGGCTCATAAGGACACGGGGATCGAAACCGACCAGGTTCGAGGCTGAATGGAATTGAAATGAGTCTCCGTCGCCCCGCGGCCAGTTTGGCAGACAAAGATGAATTAATTCGAAATATGTATATTAAAAAATTCACAGGCATTTTTACATTAATTTTTGTTTTACAGATTTTAGTTGTCGCTCAAAGCCTGGATGACAAATTAAAAGAGATCGATGAATACGCGAACACCGTCATGACGACATGGAAAGGGCCGGGCATGGCTATAGCTGTTGTCAAAGACGATAAAGTCGTGTCGGCAAAAGGTTACGGCGTTCTCAGGTTGGGCACTCAGGAAAAGGTTGACGAAAACACTGTTTTTGCGATCGCATCTAATTCGAAAGCCTTTACCACAGCCGCACTCGCTATTTTGGTTGATGAAAAAAAGCTCAATTGGGACGACAAAGTTTCGAAATACCTTCCGGACTTTCAACTGTATGATCCGTGGGTTACCAGTGAACTGACCATTCGCGACCTCGTGACTCACCGCATCGGGCTCGATACCTTTAGCGGCGATCTTCTGTGGTACGAGACAACTTATTCACCGGACGAGATACTCAGACGCGTTCGCTTTCTTCCAAAAGTTTCGAGTTTTCGCACCCGATACGGGTATCAAAATCTGATGTTTATCGCCGCTGGCAAGGTTTTGGAGAAGGTTTCTGGTAAATCGTGGTGTGGTTTTGTCACTGAACGCATTCTTACACCGCTCGATATGAAACGAACAATTTGCAGTATCAGCTCGCTGCCCGATAATTCGGCGTTTCCGCATAATGAATCGGGCGGTACGCTGCGTGTGCTTCACCGCGGTAATGTTGACGGCTCGTATGCGGCAGCGGCATTAAATTCGTCTGTCGCTGACCTTTCTAAATGGGTTCGAACCCAGTTGGGAAATGGAAAATTTGAAGGGAAACAGATTTTCAGCGAAGCCCAAAGCTGGCAGCTTCACCAACCGTATTTGGCTCAGCAGGTTTCGCTTCAGGGGTCTCGTACAAATCCGACCCGCCATTTTAGCGGCGTTGCAAGCGGATGGTTTGTTTACGACTATTACGGACGAAAAATCGTAAATCACAGCGGCGGGCTCGACGGTATGCTCTCGTACACGGTGCTTATTCCTGAGGAAAAGGTGGGATTCGTCGTCCTGACCAATAGCGAATCGCCCGCGTTTCAAATAATGATGAATATGATCCGCGACGTATTTGTCGATGCCCCAAAACGCGACTGGAACGCAGAGGCATTAACGCAGGTTGCCGCGATGAAAACAATCGCCGAAGGCGAGGCGAAAAAGGTGGACGAAGCTCGCGTGCCAAATACAAAACCTTCGCTCGCTCCATCGGCCTATGCCGGAACTTATTCGAGCCAGATGTACGGCGATGTTGTCATTGCCGACGAGAACGGAAAGCTCGTTATGCGGTTTACACCGTCGCCAAATTTTGTCGCCGATCTGACGCATTGGAACTACGACACATTTCAAATTCATTGGCGTCCGTCGGTCGCATATAATTTTCCACGCGGTTTTGTAACTTTTACAATCGATAGAAACGGCAAGACCGACATGCTGAAAATCGATCAGCCTAATAACGATTTTTGGTTTTATGAGCTGGAGTTAAAGCGAACAAAATAACCTCTGATTTGATAATATGAACGCATGAAGATCAAAGTTATCATCGAGAATGGCGAGGACGGTTATTTTGTAGCCAGCGTTCCTTCGCTAAAAGGATGCTGGTCCCAGGGTAAGACCCGAGACCAGGCTTTGGAAAATATTCGAGAGGCGATTGGTTTGTATCTAGAGCCCGAATCGTCGGAATTTACCCATGTGAAAGGACGAGAGGTCGTTGAGTTAGCGATATGAAACTACCGCTTTTCTCAGGAAAGCAGGTTGTTAGGGCTCTCGAACGGTTGGATTTTGTCGAGATCACGCGGAGAGGCAGTCACGTTAAGATGAAACACCCGGACGGAAGAGTTATTGGTGTTTCCATTTCATGATGAAATCGACCGCTTCACGTTGAAAGGTGCCCTGCGTGATGCCGATATAGACTTTGATGTTTTTTTGAAGTCTATAAGATAATGCGATCAAACTCGACAAATTCATCTCCGATATGTCAGAATTTGCATTCTATTAAGAGTTTAATAGTGATGACGAATCAAGGAGATCATAGATTTTGATGCCAGAAGAAGCAGTACAGACCGCAGAAGCG
>JBGTCS010000003.1:0-5518 GCA_041748715.1 Pyrinomonadaceae bacterium
GTGAAATCGTTCGTTTTTAGTTCGCAACAGGACGCGGATTCGGCGACAAGATTTCCAGTGACGTCATATTGCTTCGTTTGCAATATTGCTCCCGACGGATTTAAGGGAGCGGCGTCGGCATAAACCGTAGTTTTCGTAAGATTTCCCCGGAAGACGGTGTTCGGGTCATAAGCAGACACTTCGTAGTAATTCCAGTTAACACAATAGTCGATCCACTCGATGCACTCACCCTGAACCAACTGAGTTTGGGTGGTATATGGATCGGACGATCCCTGATGCATCGTGACGCCGGGCGTCGCTTTCAAATTATGATTTCCAGTACCGTTTACGACCGCATTGTTGTCATATTCATAATCGGTCTTTGAGACTCTGCTGCCCACGCCGTCATAGACCTCGGCGGTTTTTACCAAACTGAAAATATGACGGCCGGTGTAAGAAGTGCTGTTTTCATATACATTCCTGGCTTCTTTTAACAGCGTCACCCCGTCATAACCGTATTGCTTTTGCGAAGTAAGCTGATTGTAAACAGTACCGTAGGTGTATGTTGTCTTAAGAACCTGCAACCTTTCATCCGTGACTTCGGTTTGTGTCGGACGGGGAGAGCTATAGGCTCCCTGCGCCCACGTAACAAACGATTTACTTAGTTGAACATTTGCCGCATCGAGGGTTTCATCCTGGTAGATGAGGCCGTCATTCCATTGCCCAGAAGCATTGAACATCGACTGCTTGCTTTTGATGCCGCTCGGCTGCGTGACGGTGATTGTCCGAGGTGACGAGCTCATGTTGATACTGTAACTCGTCACCGCCGGGGCCGTATCCATTCCGGCCCAGCTCTCGGTAAGAGTCGAATATGTCGGAGCATCCGTTAATGCATAGTTTGGCGACAAAGGATAGTTATAGACCGCCTGTTTGGACATTGTGCCAGCCGTAACCGTGCCTTGATCGCCCGCTGTCCCGGACCAATTCATTCCGCGTTGTTCGATAACTTTGGCGATCATCCCATACGAGGAATATGAATCCGTGTCATTAAACCAGTATCCGGTTCCGGTTCCCGGATAATAGATGGCATCGACTACGTAAGGGTAAGCGTTGTTGGTATCGCCAGTCACAGGGGATGACCAACCGGCATTCAACGTGATCTGTTTGTAATGCAGCCTGACGGCCGTCCGGGTTCCGGCGCCATCCATCTTTGGCACATCGACTGAGATCAGGCGGCTCAGCGAATCGTAGTTAAAAGTTACAACCCTTCCAAGCGTGTCGGTCACGGTTTGGATCGAAGGCCCGCGATTATTCAAATACGAAATATTTATGTAATTGCCCTGGGCGTCGGAAATTTGCGACGGGTGTGCCTGTTTTCCATTTGTTGACTGTACGTGGTATGAAACATTGGTTCCGCTAGCGTGAGCCGCCCAACCTGACATCGAGGTTACGCCGTTACTAGTTGAAACAAAACAGTTGTAATCGGTAAACGTGCCGTCGGTCGTGTAACCTGTAAAGCTTGTGGAACTATAAGTGCCGTTAACGTAATTCGAGATCGTCCCCGTATAGCCGCGGTTCGTGCCGTCGGCATCGATCAACATGCAGCCGCCGCCGGTTCCCATAAACATCAATTTGCCAAATCCCAGGTTCCAGCCCGGTGCGGGATAGCCTCTTTCGGCGTCAAAGCTCATCAAGTTGCCCGCTTTACTCCAAACCCGCGAATTGTAATTCAAAGAAAGGCTGAGATCTATTCCCCTGCCGGGCAGGGAGACGACAGGAGCCGAAAATTGAAAATTGCCATTACCCGCCCCGGCGTCGGGAGACGTTCCGGGAGGGGTGCCCGTCTGGTTGCCGGGATCGTCGGCCAACCACCAGTTATTGTTGCCCCAACCATCCTCGTCGGCGGGCCGCATCATCATGCTGGGCATCGGGGCTGAACTCTCTGGTTCGGCGTCGGTCGCGCTTGGCCCGTGGCTCCTCTTTTCCGATACAGCGTCCGGCGGAATAGTTTCCTCCGGCGAGGCGGAATTGGGGTTCCCGGTGCCTCTGTAATTTATTTTGGAAGAAATCTGATCAGTGCTGTATCTATTTAGCGCTCTCATCGAGTTGACAAGACCGAGATCGCCGCTGGCCTCAGCCTGGTGGATCCTTTTCAACATCATCAAAGGCACGTTTTCCTCAACGGCGACATTTACCTGACCCTGAAATCCTCCGGCGCTTGCCCTGACAATAAAATTGCCCGGCTGCTGGGCGGCGAATGTTCCGTTAGGCAGATTGCGCGCCCCCAGACCTCGTCCCGTATCCTCGACCGTCCAATCAAACCTCAGACCGCTGACACGACCGCCGATCGCCGTAAATCCAAATGCTGTAAAATTTGTCGGTTCGCCCTGACGGATCGTAAGATTGCCGGGTACAATCTCGATTCTGCCAAGCTGCGGAGCCGCCTGTTTACCGACAAACAACAAGACAAGATGGTTCGCCCATCCGCCAACGTTTGTGCCGAAATTGCGGGACATGTAACCGAAGCGAATGTCCTGAGCGATCTCTCCGGCGGACACTACCAGCGTTTGCGTGGCATCCGGCGCGGCAAACGACGTATTAACCAGTAAACTTAATAACAGCGAAAAAACAATAATTCTCTTGGAAAGTGTGATGGGACGAACTGATAAACGTACGGACATGGGACAATCTCCTTAATACTCGTGAAAAAATTTATATGAAAGCAAAGTCGGACTGACCTTTTCATTCATAAAAGAGCAAAATACTTTTAGTTCTATTTAAGTTGCTGAGAATCCGGGAAATTTTCTTCTTGGGAGAAGTAAAGATTCGAGAGGATCAAAGCCGTCTTAGTAAAACATGACCTAAAACAAACTCTCGGGAGTCGTTATGATTGGAGAGAGGTTATAAAACGCATTTTGCTTTGTCAAGTTCAGTCCCCATCTTTTTAATATTTATCCTGAATCACGCAATAGGATTTCTTTTCACTATCATATCTTGCTTTGCGTCCATTGCGGCTTTGCGTGACATCGCCTTTTCTCACGCAACGCCGCCAAGATCGCCAAGGAAAGCCGAAGAAATCATTTGAACAATAACTCAATTCTAATCCCGCACTACTCATTTGAAAGAAACTCCGCGAACTCTGCGTCCGCCTCCGCGAACTCTGTGTTGAGGTCATGTTGAATAAAACTCAAGAGCGGCTTGACGCGAGGGTCGCAAAGGGGGACGGAGAGTCCGCTGAGAGATATCTAGGATGGGTCCGAGGAATTGATTTGAGCCTGGCCATATGGCATAGCAAGTTAGTTCTCGACGCATTTTGAAATCAAACAAAAACTTAATGAGTAATCTGGGTTGAATACTATTCAACTGGTTTATCGCTGCTTGGTTTCGCGGTTAAAATTTGGCATTGCTTCGCCCGAGCCAATGTCGCCGAGTTCGTCGCGGATCATTTTTATCAGCTTTGAACGTGTTCGGGAGATCACGCTCGATTGTTTGCCCTCGGTAAGTTTTGTCAACAGCAGGTGTGTTCGCTGCCACGAGGTTTCGAGGTCGTCGGCGGCGGCAGATATTTTTGTAATATCGTAGGGAATGGCAAAATCGCGGCAGCCCAGTCGGGCGAAAATTCTCATATACCGGGCAACGGCCAGATCAGGGCAAGCAAACCGCCGGCGGCCAACCTTTAGCTCGATACCGAGCAATGTGTATTGGATCTCGGCCTGATTTTCGCGCTCCGGAACCTCAATTTGAACCGAACGCGTTCGCTGGCTCCGGATCTTTTCCTCATAGATCGACGGCAGCCAGTTTTTAGCCAGGTTTTCACGGATTGTAGTTTCGATTTTCACGAGTTCGACCAGTTTATCTAGAGAGCGTCAATAATTTCCTGAAAGCGGTTAAAAAACTTGCCGACATGGATACCGTCCATGATCATGTGATTCGCCTCGACCGAGACGGGCATCTTCTTTGTGCCGCCATCGTCAAAGATCTTTCCAAAAACAATTCGCGGAATTGTCTGAGTTTTGTCGCTTCGGGACGCATGTTTAAAGCTCGTGAACGAAACCCAGGGAATGACCGAATAATAGATCAGATCTACCCGCTCGGTCTCGACATCGAAAGACTTAAGGTTTTTGTATTTATCGACGGCGGCCTTGCCCGTTCGGTTAAATTCAAATACTTCCTTCTGCATTTCGAAATAACAGAATGAAAAGGTTTCGTCGTCGTTTAGTATTGTTTGCGTGGCGTGAATACCGTCAAATTCGACAAGGCGTCCGTCGAGCATTCTGATCCGAAATTCGCGGATGTCGTTGGCCGCGACGAGCGAAAAGTATAAAGCCGTCAATGAGAATGCCAGCCCGTTCTCTTTGCAGAATCGATACAAGTGGCCGACATCAAGGTTTGCGGTGAAATTAAAGAACGGGTCGTCGTAATTTTTAAAAAACTCGTAGGTTTGCTTTCGCGGCCAAGTTTCAATATCGATTTCGGTAAACATCAGAACCTAACGGGCCGCCTGTATGACGGAGGTCGATGGCGATTCGGCAAATTTTTCGATCACGCTGTCAGCAAAAATACCAAAGTAAAATACACCGATCACCGTAATAATAAGAGCCGCGGCCATGCTGAGCGGCATTTTTGGCTCGAGCCATTGAGTTGTGCGTTCGCGGAAAAACATAACGACGATCAGCCGCAGATAATAATAGGACGAAATCGCGGTGTTGATTACAGCGACGACTACCAGGATCGTCAGCAACGTGCTGCCGGCCTCGAGCGCGGGGCGAAAGACCACAACCTTTCCAATAAAGCCCGCGGTCAACGGAATACCCAAAAGCGAAAGCATGAAAAGCGAGAGCGAGAACGCCAAGACCGGCGATCTGAAGCCGATGCCATTATAATCCTCAAAATCGGTGCGTCGGTCATTCTTCTGAGCAAGCAGGGTAACGATGCCAAAGGCTCCGAGGTTGGTGACCGCATAAGTCAGCATGTAAAACGCCACGGCCGCGATGGCTGTATCACGGGCAAGGACGGTGGTTGCCATTCCGGCACCAATAAATCCGACAAGAGCGTAGCCTGCATGGGCGATCGACGAATACGCCAGCATTCGCTTGACGTTATCCTGCATCAGTGCCGCCACGTTACCCACGACTATCGTGATCATGGCCATCACGGAAAGAGCGGTGATCCACGATTCATGAAGAAATCCGGACGCTTGAGCACCCGCCACAAGAGGCAGGCCGAGAACGAATATCCTTAAAAAAGAAGCAAACGCCGCCGCTTTTGGTCCGGCGGCCATAAATCCGGTGATCGGCGTCGGGGCTCCCTCGTAAACATCGGGCGTCCAAACGTGGAATGGGGCCATCGCGATCTTAAACCCAAAGCCGATGATGAGCATAGCCGCACCGACAAGCAGCAGGCCGGGGAAGTTTGGATCGGCGATCTTGCCGGCGATCTGGGTTAGATTTGTTGAACCCGTGGCACCATATATCAACGCCATTCCATAGAGTAAAAATGCAGATGCGAACGAACCGAGAATGAAATATTTCATCGCGGA
>JBGTCS010000004.1:0-3188 GCA_041748715.1 Pyrinomonadaceae bacterium
CTTGATCAAGACACTGGCGGATTTCGAGCCGTTTTGCAGTGACCGGGGCGAGACTCTTCGCGCGAAAACATATCTCGACCATATAGACGACCTAAAAACCGCACTCGAAACAAATGCCTGGGACGGCAACTGGTTTCGTCGCGCCTATTTCGACGATGGCACGCCGCTCGGTTCGGCCGAAAATGAAGAATGCAAGATCGACTCAATAGCTCAGTCATGGAGCATCATTTCGGGCGGAGCTAACCCGCAGCAGGCGTTGAGGGCAATGGCGTCGGTCGACGAATATCTTATCCGGCGTGGTGATGGGCTCGTGCTCTTATTCACTCCGCCTTTCGATAAAAGCTCGCTCAGTCCTGGTTACATAAAAGGATATCTACCCGGCGTTCGCGAAAACGGTGGACAATATACGCATGCCGCCATCTGGACAATGATCGCCTTTGCAATGCTCGGCGATGGCGATAAAGCAGGTGAGCTTTTTGCATTACTGAATCCGATCAACCACGCCTCCACCCGCGCCGGGCTTTATAAATACAAGGTCGAGCCATATGTCGTCGCGGGAGATGTATATAACGAACCGAAACACATCGGACGCGGTGGTTGGACATGGTACACCGGTGCGGCGAGTTGGATGTATAGAGGCGCTCTTGAGTCGATACTGGGGTTTCATCTTCAAGGTGAAACTCTGAAAATTGAGCCGTGCATCCCACGCAGTTGGCGCAGTTTTGAAATTGATTACAGGCGCGCAAATACGCTTTATAAAATAAGAGTTGAGAACCCTACAAGCGTCTGTTGTGGAGTTGCGGAGGTACGGCTAGATGGCGAGTTGTTACCATCGAAGGAGATTCCCTTGAACTTGGACGGACAAACGCACCAAGTATTTATCGTATTGGGTGAAACTGGAAATGTTTGAAATCGGTTACTCCAAATGGATGGCAGTTTGCTGACGGCTGCGAGTATAGAGATTCTCCTTCAGCGACGAAATTAGAAATAGTTCCATTGTCTGGCGGATGGAAGTCCGCCGTATCAGTTTATTGGCATTCGCGATTAGCCGTAAGTTCTGGAAATACCCCTGCCCAAGAGGCGGTTGTATTCGTTATTGACAACCTCGTAACACTCGCAGACCGCTTTCTCCAGTCCCGAGCGATCTAGGATAGTTATAGATCCGCGAACATTCTTGATCAATTTTCTCGCAGCCAATTTTCTTGCAGCCATCGTTACCCCTTCACGGCGAACGCCAAGCATATTTGAAATTAGGTCATGAGTCATGACCAGCGTATCAGAGTTCAAACGGTCATGACTGAGGAGCAACCAGCGGCAAAGTTGCTGTTCGACCGAATGGAGACGATTACAAACAGCGGTTTGGGAAATCTGTGTAATTAACGTTTGGGTGTAACGAAGCAAAAGATTGTGAAACACACCGCCCAATGTAAATTCGGCCATAAGATCTTTTGCACTCATTTTGAAAGCCTCGCCCGCACTCTGAATTACTGCCCGGTTCGGCGTCGTGTCGCCGCCCATAAACAACGCTATTCCAAGCACCCCGTCGTTGCCGACCACGCCGATCTCGGCAGTCGCCCCGTTTTCCATTACATAAAGCAGAGAGATGATAGAGGTTGTTGGGAAATAAACATAATCCATCTTGTCGCCGGATTCGTAAAGAACCTGCCCAAGTTTTAGAGATATTGGCTTTAGATGTGTTTGAACGCGTTCGAATTCGATATCGGGCAGAGAAGCCAGTAAAAAATTCCTTCGAAGATTGTTTTGCTTGGCATCAAGCGGCATATTCCTCTCTGTTTTCCGACAATACTGAAGTGCATACGATCTACAAGATCGCTTCCTAAACGATACATCAATACAAGTGAAAGCTCTACCTCATTAGTGCGATAACGCACTAAGAGGCATGTACTGTTCGCGTAAGTTCGAAAATTGTTGGGTTTACGTTTTACCCTAGACGATGCAGGTACCGACAAAGCTTCCGCATCAGATAATCTACCATCTACTTTGTCTGGAATGAGTCGGCCTTACGGGCAACCGCTTCGTAATTTGGATGGTTTCTTGAAATGATCGCGTAGCAATCACAAGAAATGTCTTTCAGGCCTTTCACGTCGAGAATCAAAAGTTTACCTCGGTTGTAGCTAATAAGGCCGCGAGCCGCGAAACTCCTGGCTGTTTTATTTACCGCTTCGCGCCGGACACCGACCATATTCGCTAAAAATTCCTGAGTGATTTGAAATAAGCCTGTTTTCATACGGTCGTTTGTCATTAAAAGCCAACGCGCCATTCGAGATTCGATAGGATGAAAGCGATTGCAAGCCGCAGACTGAGCCGTTTGCGCCATAAGCGATTGCACGAAGCGTTTAACAACCTGTTGCAATTTATTGCTCATTTCACACTCTTTGAGAAAATCCGCTGTCTTCATTCGCAATGCCCAACCCAGACCTTGCACAAGGGCGATGTTGTTCGATGTTTTTGCCCCCAGAAATGCAGGGACTCCGACCATGCCTTCGTTACCAACTATACCAACTTCAAGCGTCAGATCGCCCTCCACGGCTGAGAGCAGTGAAACGATTCCGCTCTCGGGAAAATAAACATGGCGGATGATATCTCCCGTTTTGTAAATATAAGAGCCGTAGGTTAATTCTATTCGTTCAGAATTCGCAAATAAATCCTGAAAGTCTTTATCCGGTAAGGCGGAAAGTAGCCGATTGGGGGATTTTTGTTTGGGGGTTTTTAGATTATCAGGCAATGGAGCCTCCTTGATTCAGTCGGACGTAATTAACGAATGGTCGAGTCCCTATTGGCTGACAAATGAATCTCTAGTAAGTGTAGACAGCAAAAAGAAAAATAGCTGTGCGCTAACACACTCCCCCCTAAACAAGCCCAAAAACCAGATCTTTTCAGGAATTAGTAAGCCTTGATCTGCCCCTAAACACGAAAGGCTCAATAAAACACTGCCCTAAAGAATCATTCGCCAACTTCCATGACAGAGATTGCCACGAACTAGAACAGAGAAAGCACCAACTGTCCCATCATTCAATGTGTGCGCGAACAAACCGACCAGCCCGTCTTAACCTGTTTTAATTATAAATAAGCCTGGGTCCATGGATTGTAGATTGAATGCCTTACCAAACTTGCATTCAAATAACGCTCCGGTGTTAACCAAACTCTGATGGAAGAGGCGTTTTGGC
>JBGTCS010000005.1:0-14940 GCA_041748715.1 Pyrinomonadaceae bacterium
CGCTTTCTCGAACGAGTGCGGCTCGAAAACGATCTCCGCTCCGCGGTCGATCGCGATGAGTTGTCGATGCATTACCAGCCGCTGGTTGATATCCAGGACGGCGGCCTGCTCGGATTCGAAGCATTACTCCGTTGGAATCACAGCGAATACGGCAATATCCCGCCCAACAAATTTATCCCCATCGCCGAGGAATCGGGTCTAATTATTCCGATCACAGTCTGGATATTGAACGAAACGACGCGGCAACTTGCCCGATGGCAGCGAATCGGCCCGGAAAACAGAGACTTGATCATGAGTGTGAATATTTCCGGCAAACATCTATCCAACGACGATCTGATCGACGATGTTGAAAATGCTTTGGCTATCTCAAAAATTTCGCCCGAATCTCTAAAACTCGAGATCACAGAAAGTGCCGCCATGGAGAATGCCGAGCACTCAATCAATATGCTAAAGCGTCTTAAAAAACTCGGCGTCCAGCTCAGTATAGATGATTTCGGAACGGGTTATTCGTCTTTAAGTTATCTTCACCGGTTACCGTTTGATACTTTAAAGATCGACCGATCCTTTGTTTACAGTGTTGGCGAACGTGGCGAGAATTCCGAAATCCTCCAAACCATCATTTCACTGGCAAAGAATCTTAAAAAGAAGGTCATTGCCGAGGGAATAGAGACAGAGGCACAGCTCACGCTCCTCCAGAACCTGGGATGTGATTATGGTCAAGGTTACCTGCTCGCCAGGCCGCAGACAAAAGAAAAGGCCGAAGAGGCTCTCTATGAATGTAAGAGATGGCTCCCGGTCCACATTGAAAACGGAATCGAAGACAACCATACCGGTTTGGCGGCAGACGAGAGTCTTCCAGTGTTCTAAACCCAAATTACGTTTTTTCTGACTTTGGGAACCTTGCGACTTTGCGTGAAATCGTTTTTTCCCCCGCAAAGTCGCAAAGAAGATAAAAAGTATCGACAGAGTGAATACCCGCTAAATCGGCTTCCACAGGGAGCCGATTTTGTTTTCTATTCTCTGCAAACTATACTTAATGAAAATCCTTTCAATTCAGGAGTAAGAACGAGATATGTTTAAGAGATCGATAGTTTTTTTAATCGTCAGCGCTTTTCTGGCCGTAAACGTCCCGGCCCAGACAAAATATGATTACCCAAAACCTCTGCGGGGCACACAGGTAGATGATTATCACGGGATAAAGGTCGCCGATCCTTATCGATGGATGGAGGATACCGAGTCCGCCGAGACACAGTCCTGGATCGCGGCTGAGAATAAACTTACCGACTCGTACCTCGCAACGATTCCACAACGTGAAGCGATCAAAAAACGGCTGACCGAGATTTGGAATTACGAACGTTTTTCGGCTCCGTCAAAAGTTGGTGATTATTACATTTATTCAAAAAACGACGGGCTGCAAAATCAAAGCGTTCTATACAAAGCAAGCTCGATCGCCGATCCAGGAACGATATTTTTTGATCCAAATAAACTTTCTGCTGACGGCACCGCGGCCCTGAATGGTTCGTCTTTTACCGATGACGGCAAGCTCTGGGCCTACGGCGTTGCAGTCGCCGGCAGCGACCGTACGGAATGGAAAGTCATGGATGTGGCGACCGGTAAATTGCTTTCTGACACGCTGTCGCCTAATCGACAGGGCGGGATCTCGTGGCTTAATGACAATTCCGGTTTTTTCTACAGCAGCTATTCTGCGGTTGAAAAAGGCAGCGAGCTTAAGACCAACACATTCTTTCAAAAGCTTTATTTCCATAAGCTCGGTACGCCCCAGTCTGACGATTACGTCGTCTATGAACGCCCGGATAACAAAGAATATTTTGTTGGCGGCGGGGTGTCCGAAGACGGCAAGTGGCTCATCATCAACGTCGGCAAAGGCACCGAGCGGATGAACATGGTTTATTTTAAGAATCTGAGCAAGGAAAAAGCTCCGATTTTGCCGCTCATCACCGATCTTAAAAACAGCTATTCTTTTATTGGTAACGACGAGGATACGTTCTATTTTCGTACCGATCGAGATGCATCGCGTGGAAAGGTCGTAAAAGTAAAAACTCTATCTGCTGAGCCCGAGTGGGAGGACGTTATTCCGGAATCCGCCGACACACTCAATGGCGTTCAGTTTATCAATAACCAATTTGTCCTCAATTATATGAAGGACGCGTATACAAAGATCAAAATTTACGAGACCAGCGGCAAGTTTGTACGCGATGTCGAATTGCCGGGCATCGGCACGGCCGGCGGTTTTGGCGGACGGCGTGATTATACCGAAACGTTTTACAGCTATTCGAGCTACAACGCTCCGCCGACGATTTACCGCTACGACATGAAAACCGGAAAGAGCAAACTGTTTCGTCAGGCAAAAGTAAAGTTCGATCCATCGGCTTACGAAGTCAACCAAGTTTTTTATCCCAGCAAGGACGGAACAAAGGTCCCGATGTTCATCGTTCACAAGAAAGGTATAAAGCTCGACGGCAAAAATCCAACAATACTTTATGGTTACGGCGGCTTTAACATTCCGTCAACGCCCGGTTTTTCGGTATCGCGTGTGGCGTGGATGGAGATGGGCGGCGTTTACGCGGTCGCCTGTATCCGAGGCGGAAGCGAATACGGAAAAGACTGGTGGAAAGGCGGCTCGCGGCTTAACAAGCAAAATACATTTGACGATTTTGCGTGGGCGGGCAAATGGCTGATCGCCAACAAATATACCTCGACGCCGAAATTAGCAATTCAGGGCGGTTCGAACGGCGGACTTTTGGTCGGTGCCGTACTAAATCAGCATCCCGAAATGTTTGGCGCGGCTCTGCCGGCGGTGGGCGTAATGGACATGCTTCGGTTTACGGAATTTACGATCGGTTGGGCGTGGACCAGCGATTATGGATCGCCGAAAGATCCCGAGGATTTTGATGTTATGTACCGATATTCGCCGTATCACAATGCCAAGCCGGGCACGAAATATCCGGCGACGCTGGTGACGACGGCGGACCATGATGATCGCGTCTTTCCAGCCCACAGTTTTAAGTACACGGCCGCGATGCAGGCTGCTCAATCGGGCGACGCCCCGATCCTCATCCGGATCGAGACAAAAGCCGGTCACGGAGCCGGTAAACCGACCTCAAAGCAGATCGAAGAAGCCGCCGATATCTATGGTTTTCTTTTCAAGAATCTTGGTATGAAATAAATTGAATGGTGAAGCTTTTTGCTGAACCCTAATGAAAAAGGCTCCGAAATTTTCGGGGCCTTTTTCATATGATATTTGCGAATTACATTGCCTGATCATTTAACCTCATCCGCGGTCAGTAAGCCAAAATACGTCACCCGCTCTTTGGTATGGCGGTGCAATATCTCCGCGGCTTTTTCTTTTCGATCATTCTTTGTAACTTTGACCATGATCATGCAATGGCCTTTCTGCAGATGGTTTTCATACCTTTCAACATAGGTGCGGGCCGGGCCGACGTGGCGGGCTGAGTGCAGAACGGAGGCCCAAACGCCCCTCTGCGTGCCATCAAAATCCCGCTCGTGCTTGGTTTCCCAACCACAAAATGCTTCGATATCATCCATTGTAAAGCCATTCGCCTGAAGTTCTTCGACGGCTGCGGCGACCTCGTCCGGATCTTCGAAAACACTGACTAACTTATGAATAGGATAGGTTAAAAAATCGTCATCCGGGGCGGGAAAACCGGCGTCTGTGCTGATTTGAGGGTCTGTCGTCATCGATATTCTCCTTTTATTTTGTTAACCACGATTATAGTACCTGGCCGACCAAAATAAAAAGTGCCACACCATCCAACCCGGATTACGGATTGGAACTTTTGAATGTAGCTTGAATAGTATTCAAGACCATTTCAACGCGGAGAAATTGGGGTTCAATTGCCGACAGTAATTCAATCTCAGGAATTGCAAGAAAGCCAAATGAAAGATTTAGGTAATCTGGTTCAGGAGGCTCCGATCGGCGCTATCGATGGAATGTGCAAAAGTCTTTTGGTTCGGTCCCGGCACGAAAACTCTTGGAGACCTTGTCTCGGCAATTGTCGGTGGCACGCATTTTTGTCAACGGACAGATCATGACCGTGACCATCGAGCTAACACGGGCGGGTTCCATCTCACGCTCGATGGGCGGAGCTTCGTCGGGCGATTCCACACCATCCTGCCAAGTTTCGGTGAGCGGCGTCGGAGACGGTGTCGGCGTCGGAAGGCCGCCATTCGGATCTTCGTCGAGAATAGGCACGAGCGAGCGGTTTGGAACTGTCCCGGCAACAAATAACTCGACTCGGCGAAACTCGGCCGGAACATTCGTCACAAACAGCTCAAGCGGCGTGGGCGGTTCCTGTTCGTAATACGGGCCGCCGTTCGGATCTCTAAAACGGGTGGGCGACGGAACTGGCGTCGGTGTCGGTGATGACGCCTCCGTGATCAGATCGAGTTCGCGGATCAAACCGCCATTACGGATGTCGATCTCGGCCTTTTTGATATTTGCCGGCATAATCCAGTCGCCGTTCCAATCCGGATGCAAACGGAGCGTTTCTTTCATAAAATCGGCCCAGATCGGCATAGCCGATTCGCCGCCTGTGATACCTAGATCGCTGCCGTTATCAAATCCGACATAAACAACCGTGATAATTTCGGGTGTAAAACCGACAAACCAACCGTCACGCGACGTCCCTGTTTTTCCGGCAAATCCAGTCTTGCCCTCAACATTGCGAAATCCCCAGCTTTGAGCCTGGGCTGCGGTTCCGCGATTGATGACGTCTTTCATCATGTCATCCATAATATACGCGACATCCGGACGGACAATATTTTTGCGATCCGGCGTCGAAGCCGTTATCGTGCGGCCCTCGCCATTGGCTATCCGCGTGATCGGCATCGGCGAGACACGGTCCCCGAGATTGGCGAACATCGTGTAGGCTGTGGCGATTTGCAGCGGCGTCGCCTCCGCAGTGCCGAGGGCCATCGACGGATAGGCTTTATCGACCTTGGGCAGGCCGGCTTTATTGGCCAAATTCATTACTTTGCCGATGTTGAGCTGCATCGCAATATCGACGGTGATAACGTTCTTACTCTTAACGAGTGCATCACGAAGCGTGGTTTCCTGATTCGAAAAGAAATCGCCGAAATTGCCAGGCGAATATGAGTCCTGGGCAAACGTAAAGGTTTTTTTCTCGTCCTTGAATATGCTCGCCGCCGTAAACTGCCGTGAACCCGAATCGTATGCTGAATTTATCGCAGCGGTATAAACAAACGGCTTAAAAACTGATCCGGGCTGACGCATCGCATCGGTCGCTCGGTTAAATTGGTTTGCCAGGTAATCGCGCCCGCCGACCATGGCTACGATCTCGCCCGTCTTTGGCCGGATCGAAACCAGTGCCGCGTTGAGGACGCCTTTATCATTCTTTTTAAATCTTTTATCTAGGGCAGCGAGCCTTTTGTTGACGATCTCATAGGCCAGTCGCTGTAGGTCCGGGTCGATCGATGTGTACACACGCAAATGCTGGACGGCCTCCGGGTCGCTAACGATATTGGGCAGTTCCTCGATCGCGTACTGCGAAAAATACGGCATTCCCTGGAGGTCGCGGGTGTTTGAGATTTTTCGCAGCTCAATATCGATCAGCCGGCTTTCGTCGAACTGTCTGGATGTTATAGCCCCGGTTTCAAGCATCGATTCGAGAACTTGGTTACGACGCTCTTTGACTTTATCGGGATGTTTATATGGGTTGTATCGATTTGGGCTCCGAATTATACCGGCGAGGAATGCGGCCTCGGGCAGCGTGAGCTGGGACACATCTTTTCCAAAATAAGCGCTCGACGCCTCGCCGACACCATAAATCGAAACGCCCGATTGCTGGCCGAGATATATCTGGTTGGCATAGAGCGTGAATATCTCCTGTTTCGAGAGGCGGGTCTCGACGATGAGTGACATATACGCCTCGGTGATCTTGCGTTCAAGGGTTTGATCGCGCGTCAGCAGCAGATTTTTTACCAACTGTGACGTTATGGACGAGCCGCCCTGATTCGCCAACGGCGATTTGTCATCGCCCTCGTACCGACGCCACATCGCCCGGGCGATACCGCGAAAATTCACACCGTAATGCTCAAAAAATGCTCGATCTTCAGTGACGGTAATCGCCTTTACAAGTTCGGGCGGAAGGTCGTTGAACGTCACCGTCTTTCTTCGGCCGTCGCCCTCGGCAGCGAGCGAGCTGAGGATTCTTGGTTCGAGTTTCGCCTCGGGAACCTGATTTCCAGCCCCTCGGTCGCCGATCGCTGATACGGACTTTCCATCTTTTGAAAATTTGACCGTCAGCGATGGAAATACTTTGGCCCCGTCTAAAATGCCCGTCGCGCCCGGCTCGATAGCGACAATATCGCCTTCGACCGAATAACGGCTTCGCGATGCATCTGCCTGATTATTTTTTTCGATATAACCAGCCGATTTTAGATAGTCCACCAGATTCGCGGCCGAAATCGCTTCGCCCGCTTTAAGCGTTTTGGGAGCAGAATAAATTCCAGCCGACGGTGTATAAACTTCGCCGCTTAGCAGACGCTGATCGATCCGATCCGAAAACTCAAACCAAAAATATGTGAGCGTCAGAAAAATTCCGAGCAATAGAAATGCCGCGATCGAAAATGTCCAAATATTAAATATCGAGTGTAATATCCGTCGAAACCGTGTCGGCGGCAGAGCCTGAAACGATTCGCCTCGACGCGTATTTATCCAACCCTTTGGGGGACGATTTGACCGAACTTGTTTTGTTTTCGAGGTTTCCTGCATTTAACGGTTGGTTTGACGAAGAATTAAGCGAGATTGCTGTCTACAGTGAGTGCCGTTATTATTTTATAAGGTTTAATAGGAATATGTCGAACTAAAAACGGGACCATGGCAATCGGAATTTTTTCCACGCTCTCGCAGATCACCCGCCGCAGACTGTTTTTTACCGTGATCATCATCGCAGCGATGATCGCGATCGGTGCGGTAGGTTTTCGCATTTTGGAGGGAAATAGCTGGCTAAACAGCATTTACCTTTCGGTTCAAACTGTGACCACGGTTGGTTACGGTGACCTTACGCCGCTGACTACCTTTGGGCGGATCTTCTCGATCGGTCTCATGCTGATCGGCGTCGGTACGGTCCTGTATGCCCTCACTGTTTTAGCTCAGGCGGTGATACAGTCAGAAATTGTCGAGGCATGGGATTCGCGTCGCAAATTAAAGGAAATGAAAAAATTACAGGGCCACTATATCGTCTGCGGGGCCGGCCGGGTCGGACGCCGTATAATACGTGATATTCAGAGTCAAAAACTGCCGTATGTCATTATGGAAAATAATGAAAAAAAGCTCGTTGATTTTGAACGCGACGGCTCTCTGTTTGTGATCGGTGACGCGACCTCCGAAGAAAATCTGATCAAAGCCGGCGTCAAAAATGCTAAGGGACTGGCGACGTGCCTGCCGGACGACGCGGACAATGTCTATGTAGTGCTCACCGCTCGCGGACTAAATTCCAAACTCCACATCGTCGCCCGGGCGGTCGAGGAACAGGCGGAACCAAAATTAATTCGGGCCGGTGCCAGCCGCGTTGTTGCTCCAGTTATCATCGGAAGTCAGTCGATGGCGAGGGCATTGTTAAAGCCAGCGATCGCAGATTTTATGGAGACGATCGTCGCCGAAACGCTCGATCTGGTATTCGAGGAAGTCACCGTTCATTTGCCGTCGCCGTACGCAGAAACGTCGATTAAAGACACGAACTTGATGAGCGAACTAAAACTGATCGTTGTCGCCATTCGCCGCAAAGACGGACAATTAGAATTTCGGCCAAACGGCGACACCGTGATCGGCGACGGTGACCTGCTGATCGTTATCGGCAAAGCGGAATCGGTGCAAAGTTTAAAAGAGGCAAATAAATAATGAAGGTTTTGGTAACTGGCGGTTCTGGCTATTTGGGAACGCATGTCCGGAAATTTTTTCACGCGGACGATCTTTCGCGCGCATCAGATCTCGACATACTCGACGTTCGAGATGCGGCAATCGTAAAAGATTATGACCTGGTCATCCATTTGGCGGCAGAATTGGACAAATCGCCCGAGAATGCGGAGAACGTTTTTCTGACAAATGTCGACGGAACGGTAAACCTGCTTCGCGAAATGAAGGAAAACTCAGTATTCGTTTTCGCATCGACGAAAGATGTCTATGGCAGATTTGCGGATAACTTCAAACGGGTTAATGAAAATTGTCCAACCGCTTATGCCGGACAAACTGGGCTGGAATGGTCCAAATTGATCGCCGAGCGATACGTCGAATATTACGCAAACGCCCGAAGTTTCCGTTCATGCATTTTTCGTCTATCGACGGTTTACGCACCGCTGACCGAACTAACAACTCCAAATTTTGTCGGTCATTACGCTGAAGCGATTAATCTAGGCGAGCCGATCCATTTGCCGGGCGGCGGCACTCCGGTTCGTGATTTGCTTCACGTAGACGATCTGTCGCGGGCCTGTTCCGCCTTTTACGAATCGATTATCGGCCACGGCCTCTATAATCTCGGCGGAGGGCCGCAAAATGCGGTGACGATCCGCGATCTCGTTACTAGGTTGGAAGGAGCGTCGGGGCTTCAGGCCGTAATCGACGACGCCGAACCGCTTCCGCCGCCGGTTCCGCTAAACTATGTCACGGATCTCAGCCGTGTAACCCAGGAATTAGACTGGACACCCGAGATCGGCCTGACTGCCGGGCTTAAAACACTGTTTGGGCGTACAGACGAAGGCAATTAGTCTGTTCCAATTTGGTTTATAGTGTTTTAGGTTTTTAGTAACTGAATTATCGCAAAAGATGAAGATACTCATTCGCGGGACAAATTGGATAGGTGATGCCGTCATGTCAATTCCGGCCCTGCGTCAACTGCGGCGGATATTTCCTGAGGCCCGGATTACACTGCATACACGGGCGTGGGCTGACGGGCTGTTTCGCGACGCTGAGTTTATTGACGAGCTGGTCACGTTTGATAAGCACCGCTGGAAACATCGGGACGTAATAGATAATTCGCGATTTCTCAGTGACGACGGTTATGATCTCGTATTGCTCCTGCCAAATTCATTCGAATCCGCGTTGACCGCTTTTTTGACCCGAATTCCCCGGCGCTTTGGTTACAACAAAGATCTTCGAGGTCTTTTATTGACCGATCCGATCGCGGTGCCTGAATGGAAAAACCGTCGACACGAAGTTTTTTACTACCTAAACCTCGTATCCGAGATCGAAAAGCGAATGCTCGGTCGCGATACCGTATCATCCGCACTGCCGGATACTTCGGTCGAGGTGTCGGACGAACGAAAATTTGAGGCTAATAACCGTCTCAGTGACGCCGGCGTCGATCTGCTAAAAAAGACGGTTGCACTTGGCGTAGGTTCGACCAACTCTCGTGCAAAACGCTGGCCCGCCCAGCGTTACGCCGAGCTAAACGATATGCTTCAAGCAGAATTGGACGTCAATGTCGTTCTCATCGGCTCAAAGGATGAAGTTGATGTTGGCGAAAACGTCGTCGAACTGTGCAAGCGCAAACCCATTGATCTAACTGGAAAAACGGACCTCGCCGAGGCAGTCGCGATATTGACCAGCATCGATCTGTTGATTGCAAACGATATGGGACTGGCCCATGTTGCTCCGGCCGTCGGAACGCAGACGATCACAATATTCGGCCCGACAAATCCAGTAACGACCCAGCCATTTTCCGAGCGTGCCCAACTGATGCGAAAAGATGTTTCGTGTTCACCCTGTATGTTGCGGGATTGCCCGATAGATCACCGCTGCATGACCTGGATCACGCCCAATGAGGTGTTCGCAGCCGCAAGCCGATTGCTTTATCCGGAATCCGAAGTTGCCGGAGAAAACGGAGAACCGGTGAATCTGGAATTGATCACGTAGGTCGAATGGAATTTGGTTCTCCACCGGGTTGCCAAACCAGCTCGGTCGTCGGAATAATATTTTTTGGATGTTAAATAAAGCCGGATTACGAATTTATCCCAGATTCGGCGTTGGGCGTTTTTGAGATTGAAGACAAATGCGGGGGGCCCGCGCGTTAGCAAGGGCGATACATCCGAGTCAGGTTTGTGGGGAGGCGTGACCTCCGAGCTGCGCGATACGCCCTTGCTTACGCGCGGGCTTGCGCACGGAATCGGAGATTTTACGCTAATGACGAATCCGTATTTATTCGTGAATTCGTGGCTATTCTTTTTTTAGCCACGAATTCACGAATAATGCATCAATCTATGCAATTCCCGCCGTTTTTCTCTATATTAAAATCCTGATGTGTAAACTGGGATAAACGTCTTATGAAAAAACCCGCAGTATTTCTTGACCGGGATGGAACATTGATCGAAGAGGTCAATTTTTTGTCCCGTGTCGATGATCTTAAATTGTTCACATATACCCCAAATGCGATCCGGCACTTAAAAAACAGTGGCTTTTTGGTGATCGTTGTTACAAACCAGTCGGGGATCGGTCGCGGTCTCTATACCGAGAAAGCGATGCACTCGATCCACGATCACATCCAGGTCGAACTTGACGGTGCTATCGACGGCTTTTATTTCTGTCCTCACCTGCCGGGTGCTACGTGCGAGTGCCGAAAACCCGGCGATGGTATGATCCGGTCCGCTCAGACGGATTTTGATATCGATCTCTCCGCTTCGTGGATAGTCGGCGACAAGAAGATCGACGTCGAAACCGGCAGAGATCTGGAAATAAAAACCGCTCTGGTATTGACGGGCTACGGCCGTGAACATCAGAAACTGCTCGATTTTGTACCTGATGTGATCGCCGAAACCCTCGCTGAGGCTGCGACCGAAATTTCGACATTCGCTTCGCTAAACAGCGAGATATCACTGCCGACCAAAATCATCGTCTAACCTTACAATGTCGTCCTCGCCAAAATATTCACCGGTTTGGACCTCGATAAAAACGAGCAGTTCGTCTACGTCGGCATTTTCTACGCGGTGGGCGTCTTCCCTAGCAATTTCAAGGCTTTCCCCGGCTCTGACTAGAATTTCGCTGCCGTTTAGTGTTACTTTAGCTATGCCGGAAACGACAAACCAATGTTCGGCCCGGCGGTAATGTCGCTGATAGCTTAAACGCTTGCCGGGCAGCACCTCGATTCTCTTAACCTTGTAATTGCTACCTTCGTCCAGAACCGTGAAACTGCCCCAGGGCCGTTCTTCAAATTCAGGCGAAATGTCTTGATCTTCGGCGGCTACCATATTGTATTTCTGCGGATATGATCAGTTTAGACGAAAAACTTATAACAGCCAATTTGGGGCCCATGCAACGGATCCAAACTCTGATCGTCGGTCGGCTGCTCGTAATTTTTCTTTTGCTTGTAGCTAGTTGGTTTTGGTCGAGCGGAACATTTACTCTGTCGTTCGACAGCTTTCCCCAGGGACTGTTTCTGGTTTTTTTGATCTCGGTCGGACTGACGATCATTTATTTTTTCCTGCTCCGCGTTTCAAAAACTTATGCATGGCAGATCCGTGCCCAGTTTTTCTTTGATTCCCTGCTGATAACATGGCTCGTCTGGCGGACCGGCGACCTCTCGTCGCCTTACATCACTCTATATATCCTGCTCATCAGCGTCGCGAGTTTTTTTATGAAACCGCTCTCGACCTTGTTAATTGCGGTCCAGAGCGCTCTGATGTTTATAGTCCTGTCGCTCATGTCGGTCGCCTCGGTGATTCAAACATCGGGACCGGAACAAGAAGTCGGAAAAGCGATCCAGATCGTTAGTCTGCATGTCGTCGCGATGCTGGTCGTCGGACTGCTTGCGTCCAGGCTGTCGGATCGCCGCTCTTCGGTCGAGGAGCTGGAAGAAACATCAAAAAGTCTCGCAAACCTGCGGGCTTTGCACGAACGTATCGTCGAATCGATTCGCTCCGGCCTGATAACAACCGATCTGGACGGCATTATTTACACTTTTAACGCAGCCGCGACCGAGATAACCGGGCACAGATTTAACCAAATGCAGGGCAGTTCGATCTACGAATTGTTTGGCGACATCCGCGAACCGATCGAGCTTTCGCTGGCGGCGGCTGGCGGCGGCGAGCAACTACCCCGATTTGAGGCGGATCTGGTCACGCCGGACGGTTTCGCGGTCCGCATCGGATTCAGCGTGTCGCTCTTATTTTCTGAGAATAATGAGGCAACGGGCTTAATAATAACCTTTCAAGACCTAACCGAGATCAGATCGATGGAAGAGAGCGTTAGACGCAAAGACCGGCTGGCGGCCGTCGGTCGTGTCGCGGCCGGGCTCGCCCACGAGATCCGAAACCCGCTCGGTGCGATGCGCGGAGCGATCCAGGTTCTCGAATCCAGTTCCGAGCGGGCATCCAAAGATTCGCGTCTGATGGAGATAATTTTAAAAGAGTCCGACCGGCTCAATAGTATCATCACCAACTTTCTCGGTTACGCCCGGCCGGCAGCGGCGGACTTTAAGGACACAGATGTTGGCGAGACAATCCATGAAACTATTACTCTGCTTCGCCACAGCCCTGATGTAAGGGAAAATCACGTTCTCACCGAAGATCTCGACGATGGGCCGTTTATTATTTCGGGGGACGCCGCACAGCTCAAACAAATTTTTTGGAATTTGGCCCGAAACTCTTTGCAGGCGATGCCAGATGGGGGCACTCTGCGAGTCGGTCTGAATAATATTCCCAATAATCGCATCCGGATCGTATTTGAGGATACGGGAAAAGGGATGTCGTCAGAACAAGTCGAACAACTGTTCGAACCTTTCTCAAATTCAACTTCGGGTGGTACGGGTTTGGGGCTCTCTATTGTCTATCAGATCATTAAGGACCATAATGGAGTCATAAATGTACGGAGCATCGAGGGAAAAGGCACAACTATCACCGTCGAACTTCCTAAGGACAACCGACGCGTTTCAGCCGAAAAATCGGGCGACGTGTTCGACGTTCAGGACGTTTCAAAACTCGAAACCTTTTTAAACGTTGATAATAAAGAAATTGGCAAAGTGTCTTGAACAACATCCCTAAGTTTTGTGACAATGTTTCAAAGAGATGTTACGTCACCTTAAAAACAGCAGAATAACTGATAATTTCAGATGGCAAATATATTAATCGTTGACGACGAGCAGAGTTACCGCCAACTATTGAGCCTTGTTTTCGAAGAGCAGGGTAACGATATCCGCACGGCGATGAATGGACGGCAAGCGTTGGAATTGCTGGCCGAGCAGCCCGCGGACGTGATCATTTCGGATGTCAAAATGCCGGATATGGACGGCATCGAGATGCTGCGAACGGTTCGCGAGACGCTTCCGGATCTGGGCGTTGTGCTGATGACCGCGTTCGCATCGGTCGAAACGGCGCGCGAGGCATTCAAGCTCGGTGCTGACGATTTTATTCAAAAGCCATTCGATGTCGAAGAGTTAAAACTCATCGTCAAAAAAACGCTCGAAAAACAAGCATTGATCAATGAGAACCGAGCGTTCAAACGTGCACAGCGTGAACGCGGGAGTGTCAAAAACATCGTCGGCACGTCCAGCAAGATGAACGCGATCTTTCAAATGATCGAAACAGTTGCCGAGGTCCAATCGACTGTTCTCGTTACGGGCGAAAGCGGCACGGGAAAAGAATTGGTCGCTCGGGCGATCCACGATCTGAGCCCACGTGCCGAAAAACCATTTATCTCGATCAACTGCGGTGCATTTACCGAAACGCTGCTCGAATCCGAACTGTTCGGCTATATAAAAGGTGCGTTCACCGGGGCCAATACAAATCGGAAAGGTTTATTCGAGGCGGCTCATAACGGAACGATTTTTCTCGACGAGATCGGTGAAATGTCGCCTGCGATGCAGGTCAAGCTTTTGCGGGTGCTACAGGAACGACGCGTGCGCCCAGTCGGTGCCCACGACGAACTTCTCGTTGATGCCCGTGTGATCGCGGCAACAAACCGTAATCTTAAGAGCATGACCGAGGAAGGCACGTTTAGAGAGGACCTGTTTTATCGTATTTCCGTAATCCCGATCCACCTCCCGCCGCTGCGTGAGCGTTCGGAGGACATTCCGGATCTGATCGATCACTTCGTCAAGAAGTTTTGCGACCAGGCGGGCAAGCCCCTTACCATCTCACCGAAAACTGCTCAGATACTGGAAAAATACGCTTGGCATGGCAACGTTCGCGAGCTTGAACATACGATTGAGAGAGCGGTGGCTCTCGAACGAACGACTGAAATTCAGCCCGAGCAATTGCCAGATCACATTACGAACTATAATCCGCAGCGGATAAATGCCGAATTTGACCTTCCCGAATCGGGAATCAATCTCGTCAGCCACATTGAAAACCTCGAAAAAACATACGTCGTCGAAGCATTACGAAAAACCGGAGGTAATCAAACCCGTGCTGCCGAGCTGCTGCAGATGCCGGTCAGATCGCTGAGACACCTATTGGACAAACACAGTATCCGCAGTCTCTCGGCACAAATGCGGACGGAGGGTTGAGTCTGGAGTCTGGAGTCTTGAGTCTGGAGTCTTGAGACTCAACACTTCAGACTCTTTCGCAGGCCAAATAACATTCGGCAAATCTCGTCCAACGATTTGTAAAGGTTTTCGAATGTTTCAACACTGATATAGTTTAGGTCTTTCGCAATGTACAGATGCGACTGAACCTCGTAGGCCGACGCATGGGCGATATTGAGAAAGTTAGCGAATTCCTTATCTGAATTCCTTCCAAATCCTTCGGCTATATTTGCCATTATGGAGATGCTTGCCCGGCGAATCTGTCGCCGCAAATCATAGTCTTTTGAACCCAGATTAGGTGATAGAAACTTTTTGCCCGCGAATCACGCGAATGAACCCGAATAAAAGAAATTCTTCTGAAGTTTTGCTAAGTGAATTATGCAAAGCCGGTTTCTTTTTCGCGTCTTTTCGCGTAATTCGCGGGCAA
>JBGTCS010000006.1:0-4412 GCA_041748715.1 Pyrinomonadaceae bacterium
AATCGCCAAGGGAATTTATTCTAGACCAACAAAATCCAAATTGTTCAGATTACCGTTTACAAACACGGTTCGAGTCGCAAATCTGTAACGCTTATTACTTACGCCGATCAAATAACTTTGGCCGGTAAGAACGTTTTCGAAAGAGTAAAAACCGAATGAACTGGTCGTAGCTATTCGTCTGCCGCCGGCTGAGTCAGTTAGTGCAACCACCGCATTTCTTAACCCAAGCCCTGCCGGTGTTACCACCCGACCGCCGACGGTTGCTGGCCCGGGGGTCGGCGTTGGAGTCGGCGTTGGAGTCGGTGTTGCCGTAGTGGACCTGACCAGCAGCAGGTTATCGATCACAATATCGCTCGATTCCGCTCCCGCCACAGCGATCAGGTATCCATCGATTACGGTACCGGCGCCAATATTTCCTCTAAGATTGAAACTTCGCAGATCAACAGAATATGTGTTTAATCCCGCACCGCCATTGGTAATGGCAACGCCTTCAGATCCAACAAACACCCCGCCCGGAATCGTTCCCGAATTGGCAAGATGGAGAAAGACTGCCACTGTCGCTACTGAGCTCATTCCACGGTCGTGATTCGCCTGAAATGTGATAGCGGTGTCAGCCGCCGTCACCGTAAAGCCTGTTCCCTGACCCGCCGCGCTCAAGAATCCCGTGGTCGATGCCGCCGAACTGAATTGTAAGTTATTTGACGACCCAGGAACGTCGACTCGCATTGTGATACAACCGACTTGGTCATTATCGCGATGGACCGTCACTGCGCGATCGCCCGTTGCGGACGTTCCCATGATATTGGTGCCCGTGTTCCTTACTATATCGGTTATTGTACAGCCGTTCGCGGGTGATAAATTTTGAGCAATCGAACCGCCGCTATTGACGGAAGTGAAATCGTCAATCACGACGCTGGTCACAAATGTCGGGATCGGCGTCGGCGACGCAGTTCGGAATGGCGTAGGATCCGGAGTCGGCTGCGGCGGCAAGGACGAATTTCTTAGCAATAATGAATCTACGACCATATCGCTTGAAACTGAGCCATCGATTTGCAGACTGTAACCGTCGATTACCGTGCCGGGAACAATAGTGCCGCCAATCGAAAAACTACTGAGTGGGATTACGTAAGTGTTGAGTCCCGGGCCCGCATTTGTAATCGGAACGGCGGGTGCACCAACATAGGTTCCTCCTGGGATCGCGCCTGAACCCGCAATATGCAGGAAAACCTGAACCGTTGCCAGCGCCCTATTCGCCAGATCGTGTTTTGCCTCAAAGGTGATGCCCGTGTCAGCCGAAGTGATAGTACGGCTAACACTTTGGCCCATCACAATTGCCGATCCGCGACTTAATGCATCCGAACTAAATCGGAGATTATGAGTTAATAACGGATCGGCTACCTGTAAAGTGACACAACCCGGACCATCAGATCGAGATGAACTCATCACCCTGGTACCGGCCACTGAGAGGGCCATTAAAATCCGGCCCCGTGCCGTTGTCGGTGTTGTTGGCGATGATCGTATTCTTGACTTTCAACGCTGCAAAGCAGGTAACTCCCCCGCCGATACTATTGTTCGCATGATTGTAGAGATTGTGGAGTTGACGATTTCGGATGGCCCCGCAAAATCCGCAATTCCCCCGCCCTGCCCGTTTGTGGCCGTATTGCCGCTTATGGTCGAGTTGGTAATCGTCAGACCGTCACCCCATATCGTGATCCCGGCCCCAGTTCCTGACGTATTATTACTAAAGTTGAATTTGAAATGATTGCTGCGGCAAAAGTTTCCAACCCTCCGCCAAACTGGGATGATGTATTGTCGCGGATCGTCGAGTTCGTGATGGTCAATGTTTGAGCGGGCCGTCCAGCGACTCCGCTATTATTGATCCCGCCGCCGCTCTGACCTATCGCCGTATTATTTATAATGGTCGAGTCGGCAACGGTAGCTCCCATTATTCGTATTCCCCCGCCTGTTTCCGCATTTCCGTTTGCTATTGTCAGATGGTTGAATAAGACATTGTAAATGCCATCGATGTTAAATACGCGACTCACATTATTTCCCGAAACGGTAAGTAAGTCAGCGCCCGGGCCGTTGATGATCAACGACGATTTAATATCGAGTTCCCCGCTCGTTAGAACGATGGTCCTGGGAAAGGAAAAAGAAGAATCAAAATCGATCGTGTCCTGACCAACCCCGTTGGCGTTGGCATCGAGTATGGCCTGACGCAAACTGCCGGGGCCAGAATTATTGATGTTCGAAACAGAAAAGTTAGCCGCGATCATAAATATAGACGGGTTTGTAAAGACCGATGCTGTTTTCACACTAGTTGGGCCGTCCGCATGAGTTGCGCCCGAAAAAGCAGATACCACATTTGATCGCAACACCGTAGTTGAGTTGCTCCCGCGACGCTAAGAACAAATACAAAACCAAAAAAAAATCGCGCTAACGCTATACTGGACGCTGATTTCGGTCCGGATCCCCATCTATTTTTCATCTTTTCTCCAAAGGATTTTTGAATTCCAGAACGCTCCGGAACCATGTGAATGCTTTACGACGCCCGACACAACTGCGTCCAGGATCGAAAGAATGTTTAAACTATCTAACTGATGTAGCTCAAGTATAGCCCGATTTCCGCGTTTCACCTACTTAGGCCGAATAAAAATGATCCAGTAGTATTGATATGTACAGATTAAGAAAAATATTTGGCTCGGCCATGGGCCGCAATGACCAAGTGACCGGGTGTTGTACGGCCTCCAAAAGACTGGATTCTTGATTTAAACCAACTAAAAGCGGACAATCGGTATCTAACGCAGCAGACAGCAAGTAAGGGTAAAGACTATGATATTAAATCGTTCCGGACGTTTTGTTTTTGGATTTCTCGCCGTTCTTTTGGCAAGTTTCTTAATTTTTCCGACGGCCGGCATAGCACAGTCAAAACCTCAAAAAGTCGAACCTCCAAAGGGTAATTCAAAAGTCAACACTCGCCCTACGCCGATGACCGAAGAAGAGCGTTTAAAGGCTGAGGAAGAGAAACGGCGTCTCGAAGAAGAGAAAAATGCGATTATCGACCCGACGATTGAAAAGGTCGAATTGAATATCGTAAATGTCGATGCCGTCGTATATAACAAAAAATCCGGCCAGATAGTCAGCGGGTTAAAGAAGGAAAACTTTGCGATCTTTGAAAATGGTGTTCGCCAGCAGGTATCCAGTTTTGCGACGCCGGAATCGCCTATCACTGTCTCGTTGGTAGTCGAATACAGTAAATGGTCAGAGATCTTTGGCAGTGCGGCCGGCGGACGGTTTGAGCCAGGAGCCAACGAAGTTATCAAACCGGTAGCTTATTTTTTATCGAGATTTATCAAACCGCCCGGTGATTACGCGTCTGTTATCGCGTTCGATATGCGGCCGACGACGATCACCGATTTTACAAACGATCCGTCGAGGTTGAATGCAACCGTCAATCTGTTGTTTAGAAACCGCCCCGCTTTTCGAGAAAACAATCTTTATGACGCGATCAAATTTGCGCTTCTGGGCGGAGTCGGAGATTCGGTAGTTCTTGAAAATTCTGAAAATGAGAAAGCCGTATACGGCGGAATGGTCGACGTCAGGTCAAAACGCCGGGCAATAATTCTGGTTGCATCCGGAATAGACACTTTTAGCAAGATCAATTATGACGATGCTCGCCGCATCATCCAGGAAGCGGGTGTACCGATCTATATCATCAGCACGGGTAATTTATTCTACAAAAAATATGAACATTTGCTGGGAGCAACCGACGACATTACCGGCGGCCCCGGCCGGCTTACTTTTTTACAGGCCCAGAATGCTATGAATACCTTTGCAAAAGAGTCGGGCGGAATGCATTACCCGATGACATTCGAAGGCGAGATACCCGGATATCTCAACTCGATCAACTCATTGCTTCGTAGCCAGTATTCACTTGCCTACGACCTTGCTTCAAAGCATGAGCCCGGCAAGAAATACAAGCTTGAGGTTAAGGTCGATGTCGATGGTGATGGAAATTACGATGACAAGGCATTCACTGTTCAACACAGGCCGTTCTACACCACACCAAAAGAAGAATCCAAGAAAAAATAGGTCCTCTATAGGTCATGTTCAAGGCGGGCGGAAGTTCCGGCCCGTCGTCTTTGTGTCAAAACTCGTTAGAAATGTCCTATATATAAACTCTTTAGAAATGTCCTAGTTTTCAAGTTTCTTTTAGTTGTTGTTTCATAATTTGTTTGGTTGACCATGGAGTTCTCCAGGGGTGATCTGACGAAGGGAGAGGAGGTTTGCCGCTGGCGGCAAGCCTCCTCTCCCTTCGCGTCGTTTTCGTTTTTCCGGCAATGCCTGGAACAAACTGTTCGTAGCCGATTTCTTCTCCGCGATAGAACATGTGAAGCGAGCCGTCGAGATAG
>JBGTCS010000007.1:0-11088 GCA_041748715.1 Pyrinomonadaceae bacterium
TGTTCGTATGTTGTGTATTCAGTCATCGAAAAATTAACTTAACTTCCTCGCTTTTGTGCCAATATAGTCAACAAAATCGGGTTCCTCACCTTGAGCGCGAATTATCGTCTGGATCTGAGCCCGGTGATGTACGGAATGAAAATTTAGCTGCAAAGCGATATCCCGTGGTTTTGCGGCCCATTCTTCACCATCCGAGCCGATATAGTTTCGTTCGGTTTCAAGTTCCTCATGTGTCATGGATCTGATGAACTTAATCCAGGGCTGCAGACTTTTTTCCCACTCTTCTTCAAGTTGTGCTAAAGAATAGATCGGTTTCCACCAGCTCAAATTATCCACAATTTCCTGATCCGCGAGCCTTGCCATCCATTTGTACTGGCAATTAATCAAGTGGCTTGCCCACATAATGCACTCGGTCTGGTCACCAAGCGAGCCAATCTTTCTAAAAAGCTTTCGATTTATTTTGTCGTTAAACTCAAAAAGCTCGATCAGATGATCTTGAAAATCCATCTAAAACAATCTCCAATCGTGCCAAATACCCATTGCGCAAAGCCGCACATAAATATCCGAAAAGCCGACGACAAATAAGCTGCACCACGCAAAGAGCATATGCCGCTTATTTAGTTTGCCGACGCAGTCATAGGCTTTTTTGCGCACTGGTTTATTGGATAGAACGTCCCACGCACCGCCGACCAGATGCCGCAGGCTGTGACAGCCGAGCGTATAACAGCTTAGAAAAAATACATTTGCCGTCAAGACGATCGTGCCGATACCGATCCCGAAATGTTCCTTGCCGTCCGCTCCGGCAAACCACATCGCACGCCATGCGTCGTATGCCAAAAAGAATAAAAACAACAGAGCCAAATACAAAAAATAACGGTGAATATTCTGCATCACCAGTGGAAACTTCTTTTCGCCTCGGTAACCCGTACGCGGTTCGCCAACAGCACATGCGACCGGATCGGCCCACATTGCCTTATAATAGGCTCCGCGATAGTAATAGCATGTGAAGCGAAATCCACCCGGGGCCCAAAGTATCAATAATGCCGGCGAAAAAGGGAGCCATCCGGGTATCCAGGCCGGTTTAGGCCCAAAGATCGCATGCGATGAATTACCAAATATTTCGGGCGAATAGAACGGCGACAGATAATTCCCAAAGCTGTAATTATCGCCCTGAAAAGCGGCCCAAGTCGAGTACACAACAAACGCGCCGAGACCGATGAATGTCACGAGCGGAGCGACCCACCAACCGTCTTTTCGCATCGTCTGACCGAAACCCCGCCGTTTAATAGAAACCAGATTAGATGCCATAAGACTGCACGCAAAGAGTGAATTTACCTGTTAATTGTTGAAAAGAAACTGTTAAAAAGTTACGTCAAATCTTATCTGAAGTCAAACAAATGCAATCACCTAACGCGGCCGTACGTTTCGGCCAGGTCCCTAAGCCTTTTCGCAAGGTCGTCATTAAGATCGCCCTCGGCAAGTCTCCATTCCCAGTTGCCCAACGCGGTGCCCGGCGTATTCATCCGTGCGTCGTTTTTTAGTCCTATCAGATCCTGAAAAGGAACGATCGCCGTATCCGCGACCGAGGCTAGACAAGCCCGTATCATTTCCCAGTGCACATCACGACCGCTCGATCCCAAATATTTCCGGTAATGGGCACGGACATTTTTTCCTACCGTTTTATACCATCCGGCGGCGGTTTCATTGTCATGAGTACCTGTATAAGCAACGCAGTTTTGAATGTAATTATGAGGCAGGTCACGGTTGCGGGCATCGCCGCCAAAGCCGTATTGCAAGATCCGCATACCGGGAAAACCAAACGCGTCGCGAAGTTCTTCGACCTGGGTTGTCATCGCACCCAAATCTTCGGCAATCACTGGCGTTTCGCCGAGACGTTTTTTGAGAATCGAAAAAAGGGACATCCCCGGCACATCAGCCCATTTACCGTTTTCGGCTGTCCGGTCGCCGCCCGGAACCTCCCAATTTCGCGAAAAGCCGATAAAATGATCAAGCCGTACGATGTCCACCGTCATTAATGTGAACGAGATACGGGCTGTCCACCAGCTAAAATCATCGTCCTGCATCGCCTCCCAGTCGTAAATCGGATTGCCCCAAAGCTGGCCGGTGTTTGAGAAATAGTCGGGCGGAACGCCCGCCACCACAGATGGTGAGCCATCTTCGCCGAGCTTAAACTTGTCCCGGTTGCACCAAACATCCGCCGAGTCGAGAGCGACAAATATCGGAATGTCCCCGATTATCTGAACATTTTTTTCGCGGGCGTAGTTTTTGAGGGCAAGCCATTGGCGAAAGAATAGATATTGAAAAAATTTCTCGGCCTCGATCTCCCGAGCCAGTTGATCTGTTACCCGCGCGATGACCTCCGCGTCGCGCAGCCTGAGAGGCTGGGACCATTCGTACCATGGGCTTAGCCCGTGCGATGACCGGACGGCACAAAACAATGCATAATCGTCGAGCCACCAACCATTCGAGCTACAAAAATAATTGAATTCACCGGCATGCGTTCCGGACTCGATCCGAAACTTCTCAAATGCCTCCGCAAGAATCGCACTTTTCCACGTGCGGACCTGATCGTAATCAACATGTTCGCGGCTAAAGTGAGGCGCTCGTTCAACAGTTTCGTTTGATAAAAGTCCGTCGTCCGCAAGTCGTGACGGCGAGATCAATAGTGTATTGCCCGCGAACGCTGAAAATGCCGAATACGGCGAATTGCCAAATCCGGTTGGCCCGAGCGGAAGTATCTGCCAATACGTTTGCCCCGCTCGTTCTAAAAAATCTATAAATTCGTACGCGGTCTCGCCCAGATCGCCAATTCCGAAACCGCCGGAGAGTGAAGTTGGATGAAGAAGAATACCGGAAGCTCGCTTAAATGGCATAATGCTGCAATTCTATCGATTTTAGATGGCGGATTTCTCAACCGCCCATGCGGGTTCATTTTACCGGATGATGCAGCAACAGGGAATTTGAGAACAAGTATTCACTAAGGTGCCCGACCCGACTCGCAAGATCGCACGATATTGCGATACACTACCGTTGAATTGGAACGCTTTCATATTTATAAAAATCTGGCTGGCTTAAATGAACTGCCGACAGAGGCGGCCGAATCTCTGTTTTTGAGCTGTTGCCAATCGAATGAGTGGGCCCGGCAAATGTGCGAAGCTCGCCCGTTTATGATGGTTGAGAATCTTTTCGAACGGGCAAGCCAGATTTGGCTTTCGTTAACGCCCGAAGATTGGATCGAGGTTATTGGCTCGCAAATTACGGCTAAAATCACGACTTCTGCTCGCCCAGATTTAACGGAAAATCACCTGGGACTCGCCCAAGCCGTTCAGCTGTACGAAGAAAAATTCGGGATTATCTTCTTACCCGATTCCGGCGAGGATGATGAAAATAAAGTACTTCAGGAATGTCTCGATCGGCTCGGCAACCCGGCTTCGATTGAATTAGGCCTCGCCGCGAAAGTGCGTCAACAGATCACAGAAAAAAGTTTGAATAAATTGTTGGAAAAATGAGCGCAATCACAACCCAAATTATTGACGCGACGACGGGACGCCCGGGGGTGGGTATTGCCGTATCGCTTGGCACCAGAACTCACGCGTCCGGTTGGCAGACGATTGCTACGGCCATCAGCGATGCTGACGGACGGGTTAACGATCTGCTCTCGGCCAGCGAACTGCTTTCAGCCGGGCATTATCGATTGGTATTTGAAACGGGACCATACTATTTGCTGCAAAGTATCGACTGTTTCTTTCCGCAAATATCTATTAATTTTGTAATTAAAGATACACGTGAGCATTTTCACGTTCCGATTTTACTCAGCCCATTTGGCTATTCTACTTTTCGCAGCCGCTGACTTATAGGTTATCCGAAGGTGGAAAACAAAAGGTCTAATTCTTCACATAATAACCCTGCCGCGAGCGGACTTGCAGGTTAGATCGCGACGGAACTCCGACCTCGAGTTTTACAAATTTATTCAGCGGAAAATCGGCTTCCGAGTAATACTGGATTAAATACTGTGACCGCAATTCGTTGGTAAGCTGACGAAATATCCGGTCGAGGATCTCAGTATTATTTCGAACGTTGTTCGCATTTTGGTATCGATCTTTTGTATCTATCGGCTGAAATCGCGGCAAGAACGCAGTGCCGCCCGTCTCGCTGCTAAACGTCTGCATATTTTCCTGACCAAATACGCTGATCTGATTCAACAAATAAGAACTCCCGGCCGGATTGATCGAATAATGGACAATATCCGCGTCCTGCAGCGCTTTTAGAACTTTTGCCCGCTCTTCGTTTTTTGCAGTTTGCTGAGCCTGGACAACGAGCTTTCCAAATTTCTTAAAATCCGGATCGGGCCCGCGGTCAACCAGTCTTCGCTCCGCGTTTCGTTGGGCTCGCTGAACGCCATCGCTAAAATTATCTTCGCCATCCGAGATGACCAGGATCACACGTCGTCGGCCTTCGGGTGAGTTTTTGCGGAGGTAGTCAGCTGCCGACCTAACCGTATCAAAAAAGGCAGTTGCTCCCTTTGTGATCGAGATTCCCATTACACTTTCGCCTGCCCTTTGGGCCGTGTCGCGGCCCTGGATCAGGACTGGTGTCTGGCCAATAGTGAAAATCGTGGCTCTATCGTCCGGCCGCATTACGTCGCGAAGGAATTTAGCGGCGGTTTCTTGTTCAAATCTGAACATCGGATCGGTGCTCGCAGAAACGTCAAATAAAAGGGCGATCTCAAGCGGCACCACAGCGGCATTCCCAACGCTTTCGATGAGTTGCGAACGCCCATCTTCGGCGATCCGAAAATCCTTAGCCATCAGTCCTAAAACGGGTTGGCCATCTCTATCCGTGATCGACACGGGCACTACAACCAGCCGCGAATCTACCTTAATGATGTCGTCATCGATCTGTATTTTGGGGGTCGGCGTCGCGATCTGAGAAAAAGTCGCAGACGAGACACCAAGCAGGATCGTCACAAACAGAGCCAAAATTCTGTATTTTGAAGGAAACATGGATTTACCTGCGAAGGACGGATTTGCGAAAAGAAGAGGGCATCGAAGGCGTGTGGGTATTGAACACGCAGCTTCAGAAAATGCCCTCTCAACAGCTTGAATTACTGGTCGTTGCTCGCCTTCACCTCGACATTCTGATTGATTCCGCGGCTGACCATCAGCTTGACCTCAACGCGACGGTTTTGTTCGCGGCCCTCGCGGGTCGAATTATCGGCAACCGCCTGGAGTTCGCCAAAACCATACGATGTGCTCATCCGTCGAAGTGGAATATTATGCGTTTCGATCAGATAGTCCTTGACGGCTTTTGCACGGCGTTCGCTGAGCAATTTGTTGGCTTTTTCGTTGCCGTCAGACGACGCAAAACCGGTCACCTCGATCACATAGCCTTTTAGCGTCATCGCGGTCGTTGCAACCTGATCGAGCGACGATCTGCCCTCGGGCGAAAGTGCCGAACTGCCAACCTTAAAGTTTACGGTCGCGGTCGACTGTACCAAAAAATCATCCAGATCGGTGATACGCTTGTTGGTCGCGTTAACGCCCTGAACGGCGGCGTCAGCGGTTTCCTGAGCTGCTTTAGCACCACCTTTGGCAGCATTCGAGATAGCCATCAGTTCATCGATTTGCCCCGAAACACGTTCGGCATTTTGCTCGGCTGCCGTCATCCTTTCTTCGGTTGGTGCGATCCGGGAATCGATCGATTGTGCGGTCAATAAATTGCTCTTTTCGAATCGAACTTTATTAACCGCAACGTCACCGCTCCGATCGCCCATTCCTTCAACTTCGAGGTTGAGACCGCGGACAAGGGCCGTGACGGGATATTTGTCGCCGCCAAAAAACGCGTTGTTTTTAATACTCGCGTTCGGAGTGACAACGATCCGCGTGTCTATTCCAACGGCATCGCGGACAATAAAAGTGTTGTCATCGATCCTTGAGACAACCACGCCTTTGATCTTATATTTTTGGCCGGCAACAGCCGATCGCAACTGAGCGTCTTGGGCAAAAACTCCAGCTACGCCAAAAACAAACGATAAAACTAAAACTGAGATTTTTTTATACATAAACTATCTCCTCAAACTCCTCAAAAAATGAAAACTGTGGAATTTTTCAAAAAATTACAGGTGGTTTGACGCACCTCGGCAACCCGGGGTTGTCGTTGAAAATGAAGTTATATCTGAAATGACATGCGGTCATCAGCCGGTAAGAAACGATTTCCTCCGTAATATTCGAGCCAAGGTCAATCAAACAGGCAAAGAGCGAAATGGGGTGAGTAAAAACAAGTCAACAAAATGAGAATACTATATCCAGAAACGAATCTACAGAGATATTTTCGCCGATAAATCGTCCGGCGCCTAAATAGTAAAGGGAGCGCTTTCCAAATATCGCTTTAGATAAGCCAGAAACCTTTCGGCATCGGCACCGTCGACGACCCGATGGTCGTAGGTCAGGGCAAAATACGCCATCTGACGAATCGCAATGTAATCGTCGCCGTCGGTTGTGGTCATGACCTTGGGCCGTTTCTCGATCGTTCCGACACAGAGGATCGCGACCTGCGGCTGATTGATTATCGGCGTTCCAAAGAGGCCGCCGAAAACGCCCGGATTGGTGATGGTAAATGTGCCGCCCTGAACTTCGTCGGGCATCAGTTTTTTGGTGCGGGCCCGATCGGCGAGGTCGTTTGCCGTCGTCGCGAGTTCGGCGAGGGAAAGCGTGTCCGCGTTTTTGAGAACCGGGACTATGAGGCCCCAATCCAGAGCCACGGCCATTCCGAGATTAATATCACCTTTGTAAACGATCTGGTCGCCGTCGACCTGCGAGTTGACGATGCGGTGTTCACGGATGGCAGCAGTTACCGCTTGGAAAATAAACGGCATAAAGGTCAATTTCGTGCCGTATTTCACCTGAAAATCCGATTGATTGGCCGTGCGAAATTTCGCCACACTCGTCATATCGATCTCATAAACACTGGTCACATGGGCTGACGTCTGCTTGGAGAACGTCATGTGTTCGGCGATCTTTTTACGCATCACCGACATTTTTTCGATGCGGTCGTCCATCGATGCGACGGTCTGCGGTGGAGTGAAGGTGGCTTGTTGCGGTTTGGACCCAGCCATTGCCGGGGCCGACGCTGCACCTTTGACCAGCAGGTCCTGCGGGCGAAGGGCAGCACCCGTCTCTATAAAGGATAAAATATCACTCTTTGTGACCCGTCCGCTGATCCCGCTGCCCGAAATTCTTGTAATATCAACGCCGTGTTCTTTAGCGATGTTACGAACCAGCGGACTCGACTTAATTCGTCGAAGATCGTCGACAGAGGAATTCCCGTTTTGCGTCCCACTCGCCGAAGTACCCGCCGCGGCAGCTCGAACGGGTGGTTGAGGCATTGCCGGCTCAGACGTTTTCGGAGCTGCCACCGTCTTTGTGTCGCCGGTCGCCGGTTTTTGATCGGCAACGGCACCTTCCGCTCCGACATAGGCCAGAACCGAGCCGACCTCGACCGTTTCGCCTTCTTGAACATTGATCGACAAAAGCGTTCCTGCTGCGGGCGACGGAACCTCCGCATCGACCTTGTCAGTCGATATCTCTAATAATGGTTCGTCTTTTTCGATCGTATCGCCAACCGCTTTGAGCCATTTAGAAACGGTTCCCTCGGTGATCGATTCGCCCATCTGCGGCATGACGATCTCGGTCGAATTGGCCGAAGAGGTGGCTGAGTTGACCGAGTTGGGAGAGTTTTCTGAGTTGGCTGAGTTGGGAGAGTCGACTGAGTCGACAGAGTCGTCCTCCGGCTTCGGGGGACTCGGTAAACTCGCTGAACTCTGAGAACTCGGCAAACTTTCCTCCCTTTCTTCGCCGATGACGGCGACGACGGTTCCGACCTCCACGGTTTCACCTTCTTTTGTACGGACTTCGAGCAAAATACCGGCGCTCGGGCTCGGAACTTCAGCATCGACCTTATCGGTCGAGATTTCGAGGATCGGCTCGTCTTTTTCTATCCGTTCGCCTACCTGTTTCAGCCATTTCGAAACAGTTCCTTCGGTGATCGATTCGCCCATCTGGGGCATTACGACTTCTGTGCTCATAAATTCTCCACTCAGCGTCCAGCGGTCAGTGACAATTCAATAGAATACAAGAAAAGCGGCAGTAAGAAAAACGGGCGGGCAATCGGCGGCAATCGGAAAAAGCGGTTGCGAAACGGTTAGAATGGATGATCGTTTATAAAATCAGAACGTTTCGGACGGATCGAGGTGTAAGTGTAAGTCGCAAAATCGAACTTTCTGCGGCAAGTTGGTTTACCCGACTTTGCTTCGAATTAGACTAAACAAACCTGCGTGATCGTTTATTGTTCGAGGTATGGTTATCGGTTTTTCGTCGCGAATACTCAGAATTCCGTCATCAACGCATTCGATCTCGTTCCATCGGGCGGCGCGGGTTTTGTAGCTGATCCCGTTTTCGTAGATCTTTACTATGGTTTTTCGCTGCATAAACCAGGAAAACAGAGTCAGTAAATAAAGGACAAGAAAAGCCGATGCGAGCAAAAAATATCCGACACCTTGCCGGATATAAAACGCGAACATCATTGCCAAAAAGAAGAGAAAGGCCAAAACGGCAACGAAAACAGCCCGCTGTAGATAAGCGGGAGCGATGCCGTAAACGGTTACGAGTTTTCCCAGGTCTTTATAAGAATCAGATGTCGCCACTAAGCTTCGGCCGTGGTCGGATCGATTATCGTCCTTATCTCAGAGATGCGATTGGCCGGAAACCCGCCCTGCTCGGCATGTTCGCGGATAATAGCTTCGTTCGGGGCGATATACACGCAATAAATCTTATCGTCAGTGACGTAGCTTTGAACCCATTGGATACTCGGGCCCAATTCCTTTAATACATTGCAAGATGTTTGTGATACGGCTTGAAGGGCCTCGGCAGGTGACGCTCCGACACCGGCAATTTCGCGTTCGATAACGTATTTTGGCATATTTTGCTCCCTTTAAAATAAGTCAAGCTGAAGACCTTTAGCATAAAGTATCACCGCAAAAAAGCCAAAATAGGGCTCCCAAATGTGACAATTGCTCGCGTTAGGTTAAAATGAAAGCCAACTCCAAAACAAAGGACAAACAGACTTGTCGATATCAGAATTTTACGACCGGATGAATACTTTAATGAAAAAACCTTCGATACTTGCCATTGCACTAGCCGTATTTTCTTTTTCCGTTTTAGCAGTCGCTCAACCGCCGGCATTTACTGCGGCCGATTACGCTCGTGCTGAAAAGATGCTCGGATTTGGTACCGCACCGTTTATTGATCGAGCGGGTGTGCGACCGACATTTTTGCCCGACGGGCGCTTTTGGTATCGGATTTTGACACCGACGGGCAGCGAATATGTCGTTATCAATCCGTCGGACGGATCGCGCCAAACCGGCGCGACGCTGGCGGCGATCGGCGTGACCGCATCGGCTGGCGGGGGAGCGGGACGATTTGGCGGCGGTGGTGGTATAACCTCGCCAGACGGTAAAAAGTCAGTATTCATTAAAGATTACAACCTCTGGGTACGCGAGATCGCGAGTGGAAAAGAAACGCAATTGACCACCGACGGCGTCAAAGATTTTGGTTACGCGACGGACAACGCCGGCTGGAAACACAGCGATAGAGCGATCGTTCTCTGGTCGCCGGATTCCAAAAAAGTTGCGACCTTTCAACAAGATCAGCGTCACGTCAGCGATATGTATCTGGTGACGACGAATGTCGGTGCACCGAAACTCGAGGCATGGAAGTATCCTCTGCCCGAAGACAATGAGGTCATCAAGATCCATCGCGTGATCATCGATGTCGATGCTGCGAAAGTCATTCGGCTAAAAGCCGCTCCAGACGATCGCCGCGGGACACTTTGCGATGATATCTCGTGCAGCGGAGGCTTTGACGACAATGAGTGGGGTGCTGACGGCCGGACGCTGGCGTTTGTCTCAAGTTCGCGGGATCACAAACAAGCTCGGTTTCGGATCGCCGACACCGCTACAGGGCAGGTTCGCGACGTGTTTGAAGAAGTTTCTCCGACGCAGTACGAATCAGGGCAGGGTGCCGTAAATTGGAAATATTTGCCGGCTACAAACGAAGCGATCTGGTACTCGGAACGCGATGATTGGGGCCATTTATACCTTTACGACCTAAAAACGGGCAAGGTAAAAAGTCAGATCACCAAGGGCAATTTTGTGGTTACACGGCTTCTAAAAATGGACGACAAAAATCGGGTCCTATTTTTTGAGGCAAATGGCCGCGAACCAGGCCGTGATCCATATTTTACTCATTTTTACCGCATTGATTTTGACGGTAAAAATCTGACATTGCTGACACCCGAGGATGGCAATCATCAGATCACACTTTCGCTCGACGGCAACTATTTTGTCGATAGTTTTTCGAAACCGGAGGTGCCGCCGGTGGCAGTTCTGCGTGATATGACTGGGCGCGTCGTGGTAAACCTTGAAAAGGCAGATATCTCGCGTCTGACTGCGACAGGTTGGAAACCGCCGACACCGGTAACGGTTAAATCGCGCGATGCAAAATGGGACCTCTACGGCCTGATGTTTACGCCGTCTAATCTTGATACTAAGAAAAAATACCCGGTTATCAATTACATTTACCCCGGCCCGCAGGGCGGCGGCGTCGGTGGTCGTTCATTCGCCGCCGCTCGAAGCGATCATCAGGCACTGGCGGAATTAGGCTTCGTCGTCGTAATAATCGACGGAAGCTGTAATCCGGATCGTTCGAAATCTTTTCACGACGCATGTTATGGCAATATGGCCGACAACACGCTCGAAGATCAAATCGCCGGGCTCAAACAGTTGGCGGCAAAATATCCTTATCTCGATCTGAATCGCGTCGGCGTTTGGGGCCACTCGGGCGGCGGCTACGCAACTGCGGCCGCGATGTTTCGTTATCCGGATTTTTATAAGGTTGGAATTTCCGAATCCGGAAATCACGAAAATCGCAATTACGAAGACGATTGGGGCGAACGATATATCGGCCTGATGAAAAATGACGCTAACTGGAAAACCAATTACGAGGATCAGGC
>JBGTCS010000008.1:0-2083 GCA_041748715.1 Pyrinomonadaceae bacterium
ACCATCTCGGGATTATCAAGGATTTCGACTTCCACATTCGCTCGATAAACGTGAACTTTCTGCTCTATCGGGTCGATTAGCCAACCTAAACGTACGCCATTTTCAATATACTCGGTCATCTTGTCTTGAAGGTCGCCCAAATAGTCAGTGGGCGAGCGGAGCTCGATAACGAAATCGGGAACGACTCTTGAAAATCTCTTTCGCTCTGAGGGACTTAGGCCATCCCATCTTTCCATGCTCAGCCACGAAACATCTGGCGACCTTTTCGCTCCGTTTGGCAGCGTAAACATCGTGGACGAATCGAAAACTATTCCAACCTTGTCCTTTACCGACCACAACTCTGTCTGAAAGGTTAATTTTGTATTTTTCCACCCAGACTCCAAACTTGTTGGCGGCATAACAATAAGCTCTCCTTTCTCAGTCAACTCAAATTTGGCGTCAGCATGATTGCGGCACAGTTCTTCAAACTGCTCTTCCGTCAATCGCGCAGAGTGAAAATTGAGGCTGAAACCATGCGGCAGAACAAAAACGTCCGATGCCTGAACCGATTGGATATCGTTTGCCATAGTGCTCCCCAGTCAATTCTAACGCAAATCCTCCTCTAACGACAGCAAACGTAAATTGCGTCGGCGATTCTTCCCCGTACTTGAGTCTTTGGCACCCGAAGACGCTCGTTGCTGAGGATATTGATAATCTTTACTTTACCCGGCTTTTTCTTTACAATCCCTCTATCTTCTTTATGCAGATTTGTTCTGCTCGCCGTGCCGCTTGGGTGATCGTTGGCGGAACACTGCGGAAAGGTTGTGCGTAAGTTTCTCTTCACTTAGAATAAACCGGCAATGGACGAAGAAAATACAGGGCAAAAGTCGGGTGCGGGCGAAATTACCTCTTCGTCCGTTACCAGCGTCGATTTTGCGACGCCCGACAGCATGGTCGGGCGCAAACTCGACGGCCGGTTTGTCATCGAAAAAAATCTCACCGACAGCGGTGCCGACGAGGGCGGCATCGGGGTCGTTTACCTGGCACGCGATCTGAAAATGATCAACAAACGTGTCGTCGTCAAGGTCCTTCAGGAAGCCGCTCTAAAATATAAAGACATTCTTCGCAAATTTCTCCATGAGGAAGAGGCTCTCATGCGTCTCGACCATCCGGGTATCGTTCGCATCCTCGACTTTGGAAAGCTTAGCGACGGTAACCCCTTCATGGTGATGGAGTTTATCGAAGGTTACTCGTTGCGGAAAGCCTTGCGCACCCACGGGGCGATGCCGTTTGATATGGCGGCCCACTTCATCGAATCGATCACTGACGCCCTCTCGGCGGCCCACGCCGAAAAGATCGTTCATCGCGACATCAAGCCGGAAAATATAATGCTGACGCCGCAGGAAGGCGGCTTTGACCGTGTACGGCTGATAGATTTTGGAATTGCAAAAGTCGACGAGTCGACACTTGCACCCAAAACAGAGATTTCCCGTGCAATTGGCACCGTCCGGTACATTTCCCCCGAACAGCTCGCCGGCAATCTCTACCTGGGCCCGCCCGCCGATATCTATTCCGTTGCCGTCGTGGCCTATGAAATGCTCACCGGCCAGCTTCCGTTCCGGCCGGAAACGATGATTCACATGTATCGTCTCCAACAAGAGGGACTGACGACAACCCCGCGGGAACTTCGACCGGAACTTCCCGCGGAGGCAGAAAGGATTCTGCTCACAGGTCTTGAATTCGATGCCGAGAAACGCCCCCAAAACGCCCGAGCCTTCGGCCGCGACTTGGCCCGCTCACTACGCGCGGCCCGGCTCGCCCCGCTATACGAAACCGAGGATGTTTCAACATTCCGTACGGAATTGGCCGGCGACGAAGTAGTCACCGCACACCGGGCTGGCAGCATCAATCCCGGCAAAGATCAGAAGCAAAAATCAAGCCTGCCGGTAAAATGGATCGCCGCCGCTCTTCTTTCACTCGTCACCATTACGCTGATCGCCGGCATCGTCGTATGGAACCTCGTAGGACCGGGCACCTCGGCCGGCGTGGCCAACGCGAATAACGCCAATGTGGCACCCGCCACTCCGCCAACCCGGTTAGATCG
>JBGTCS010000009.1:0-5492 GCA_041748715.1 Pyrinomonadaceae bacterium
CCTATGTTCGATCGCAAGTTCGACGGCCGCCTCGCCATCGTCGGCCTCGATCAAAGGCATGTGCGACGGAAATTCTTTTGCCAACAGCTCGCCGAGGTACCGGCGTTGTGCATTATTGTCTTCGGCGATTAGGATCGGCATTTTGGTTTTTGCGGGTCGACACGATTATAAGCAAGTGTGCCGCTATCTCAAATATTAATATTAACATTCTAGAAAACCGTCCTTTTCCCGCTTGCCCGCTGTGGAAACCCACAGCTCTCCAACGATGACAGTGCTCTAAAAGCCGCCAGCACAGAACGCTTAGACTTTGAGAGTCAGAAAATTTGGAGGGTTGTCACAATGAATATAAAAAAATATGCTCTTTGTTCCGCGGTCGCGGTTTTTGCGTTTGGTTACGGGTGCCTGGTGCAGGGCGGGTATAAATTTTTGGAGGCGAAATGGACGGCGGCTCCGACCTCCCAAGTGATAGAGCCGGCTTTGGCGATCGCGGCAGCATCGTGTCCGGAGGAAAACTTGTATAGCGTGCCAATGGGCGAAGCGCTGCCATCTATCGAAGACAACACTATTCCCCCAGATTTAATTCTAACGGGCGCTTACTTTCTGGACGACACGACTCTTTCGAAAGATTTCTCCGACTTCGAATCTATTGAGCTTGAAACCCATATTTACGATCCTGAGATTGAGTCTGAGGATCGCTGGACACCGATCCCGCCGCGTGGAATATTTCACGCAAAACGAGGCTATAAACTAACATCCCTGATGGTCGGCCCAACCGAGATCGCGTTTGAAACCGTCGCGATCGACGGCATAAGTTATCGATTTGTCGGAAAGATCCGGCAATCTGTCATCGAAGATGAGACTTCCGAGGGCGACATTGTCGGCAAACTGACAAAACTGCGAAACGGAAAAGCGATCGCATTTTTGAACGCCTCATTCTGGGTAGGCGGCTGCTGAAAACTGCACATATCCGCAAAAGCATGCGGGTTTGTGTCGATCACAAACCCGCATTATTTTTTTTTCATTTCGTACGTTTTAGTACAAGATTGTTTACTTCAGAATACTGTCTACGAACCCAGCAATTCCTTTACCAATTCATCCGCGTCATAAAGTTTTCGCAGTGCCTCGATTATTCCAGCCGTATCGACGGCGACGGCACGCGAGCCTTCGTCTTCGTCTACAAACCAATACCGATTCGAAAGCTTTTGCAGATTGCTGTCAAAATTAAGACCGACGATCTCGGCATTGCGGTTGATGACGGGCGAGCCCGAATTACCGCCGATCGTATCCGCCGTGTATACAAAATTAAGCGGCGTTGAAAGGTCGAGCTTTGCCCGGCGTTCGTTAAATCTTGCCGGCAAGTCAAACGGATGCTTATCTCCAAATCCCAGATTTCGGTCAAAAAGGCCAAAGAATGTCGTTTTGTACGGTACCAGCGTCGTGTCTTCTTCGTAACCGCTTACGTTGCCGTAGCTGATACGCAAATTCGAGTTGGCGTCGGGCGGGATCGTTCGGCCGTAAACCGCAAATCGGGCCTGAGCTATCTTGGTTCCGTTCGCCGCTTCGACATCGTTGATATTTGCTTCGTTCCATGCTCGAAGCTCGCGAATGACCGGTTCGACACGGCGTGCAAGCGTTATCATCGGATCGGTGGATTTTGTAATTGCTTCTGCACCGCCCTCTAGCAGCTCTTTTCGCGCAGCGGGGTCGATGAGCTTTGTCTCACGCACAGCACGGCGAGCAACCTCGGCCGCATTGGCATTGCCGAGAGCGGCCCGGATGAACGGGTCGTTTGAGCCTAGGACCTTTGCCGCCTCTTCGAGCCACGAAACAAGTGCGGCCTCTTCCATTTCGACATAGATCGGTGCCGGAGAAAGGATCGATGTTTTTAACGACGAGAGCCGGGCGTCGCTGTATTCCGGATACCGAGTGTCATTGGATTTGGCGGTCTCGAGATGATAATTAACGATTTGCGACGCGATCGTTGCCAGGCGTGACGAGGAGAGATTTGAGAAGGACAGCCGCTTGGACATCGCCGGCAATTCGCTGTACGCTTTGGCTATATTTTTCCACGCCGGTGCGTACAGTTTGTCGAGTTCAGTTTTTTCGGCGAGTTTATCGCGAAGTTCCTTTTCCTCGGCTACTTTTTTTGCAAACATTCGCGGATTTAACAAACCGTCCTGCTGGCCTTTTAAGCGTTTTAAAGTATTAGCAGCCGAACGCATTCCCGGCGTCGCTTGACGAAGCTGTTCGTCCCCAAGTTTTGAATATTTTTCAAGAGCCTTTCGGCGAGTTTCAAAAACATGCTTTATCAGCGGGTTCCCATGATCGCGAGCATAGGCAAGCTGAGAAACGGTCATCAGTCGGGCGGTTGAGCCGGGATAGCCAGTCGCGACGACAAATTCGCCCTCTTTTGGCCCGGTCGCGGACCATTTGAAATAATGCGGGGTCACAGCAGGCTTTCCATTCTCATACGCCCGTAAAAATGTGAAATCGAGATCGTGACGCGGAAAAGTAAAATTGTCGTAATCGCCGCCAAAAAAAGCCGCCTGTTCCTCGGGAGCCATTACCAGGCGGATGTCCGTATAACGTTTGAACCGGTATAGCCAATATTCGCCCCCGCTGTAAAGCGAAACGACGTCGCTTTTGAGGCCCGTCGCCTTTGTCGATTCGGCCTCAATGGCCGCGATGGCCGTCGCACGCTGTTTTGCTGCGTCGGCATCAGACGCTCCCGCCTTTACGGCACCATGAACGCGATCGGTCACATTTTCGTACGACATCAGGATCGTCGCTTCGGCGTCCTGTGCCTTTAATTCTTCGGCCATCGTCCGGGCATAAAAACCCGTTTTCATGAGATCGCGTTCTTTGGTCGAGAGCTTGGCGATAATGCTCGACGCGACGTGATGATTTGTAGCGATCAGGCCGTTCGGGCTGACAAATCCGCCGGATGCCCCGGGAAGTTTGACCGACGCCAAACGCATGTTGTCCATCCACTCTTTCGAAGGTTCAAAATTATATCGCTCCTTCCATTGCTTTAAAGGCGGATTGTCATAGGTCCACATGCCTTCGTCGGCGAAAGCAACCGGAACAGACCATAGAAACGAGAGGATCAAAAACAGTATCGAAAATTTTTGCATAAGTTTATTTCAGGCCACTAAAATGGCATGTTGATCTCAACCAACGGTTCGCCGGCATTCACCAAAGCAACGGCATCCAAAAACGTTACTGCAAGAATCCGCTTCAGATTGCTATTTGAGGTATTGCCGCATGTTAACCAAATCACGACTGGCGGAGGTCCAAACCGTTCAAGTAAAAGGATGAAATCGCGATCTTTCCTCAGCACGACGGCATTTTCACTCCGTGCAGCTTGAAAAATTTCCAGATCTTCCGCATCGCGAAACCCAACATCTTTCACAGCCGACGCATCGACATTAAATTCTGACCTTATCCAAGATGAGATCGTGGGCGAAATTTGCGCATCAACCCAAATCTTCATACTCCAGCGGGTAAGATCGGATGGTCGAGTTTACGGGCTGCGTACTGCAAAACGGCATTAAGGTCATCCATTTCGAGGTCAGGCAATTCTTCGAGAACTTGCTCTTTAGACAGACCCGCTCCAAATAGTTCCAATACATCGCTCACTCGAATCCGCATTCCGCGAATGCATGGTCGCCCCCCGCATTGTTTGGGATTAATAGTTATTCGGTCGCCATAATTTGACATGACTTGATTTTACCGCAACTTCGACGCAACTATCGCAAAACTTGCTGCAATTTTTCCATCGCGCCGTCGAGCACCGAATCTTCGCGGGCAATGCAGATACGAACATACGCGTCCCAGTCGTCGCTGTCAGCAAAGGCACTCCCGGGCGTCATTCCGACACCGGCATCCCGCATCAGCATTTCGTTGAAAGTGATCGCATTGTCAAACTGTTCCGGAATTCTCGCCCAATGGTAAAAAGCCGAGCCCGAATTATAGATATCAAACCCGAGATCTGTGAGTATCTCGGAGGTAAATTTGCGTTTTGCGTCAAATTTATCTCTTAGCCGGGTATAGTAATCGTCGTCGGCCATCAAAACCTTTGACAAGGCGGCCTGCAACGGTGTCGCAGGGCAAACATAAATAACATTTGCCGCGGTGTTGATCGGTGCGACCAGTTCGCCTTTGCCATAGGCGTAACCGAGGCGCCAGCCTGATATATTCCACGATTTTGAGAATGAATTGACCGTGATCGTTCGATCCCACATTTCGGGCAGCCGTGCGATCGGAGTATGCGGATTTTCGCCCGTCACATAATGCTCGTAAACCTCGTCAGAGACGACCAGCAGATCGAGTTCTTTCGCGACATCGGCGATCATCTCGAGTTCGGTCTGGGACATGACTTTACCGCTGGGGTTGGCCGGAGTGCAGACGATGATCATTTTAAGCGGAAATTCGCTACGATCTTTCAAATCTTTGCATCGGGCGAGAAGAGCGTCCTTTTCAAACTTCAGATCCGCGTCGAGTTTGAACGTTTCGGTTTTTGCACCAAAATCCTCAAGGATCCGCCGATGATACGGATAATAAGGTTCGAAAACAATGGCCGAACTGTCGCGAAGATAACTTTGCGCGATACCGATCAGGGCGCCAGTTCCGCCATTGGTCACTATCACTTCAAATGGCCGTGCGTCAGGATCCACCGCGATGTCGTTATATTTTGCGATCTTGGCCGCGACGGCTTTTCTTAGGTCTTCATGCCCCTCGCTGCCGCCGTAATGGTTCTGGCTGGCAGCAATAATCTGGGCGGCCTCCTTTGCTAATTGCGGATGAATCGGAAGTTCGGACTGGCCCTGAACGAGATTGCCACTCGGCGGAACGAGCCGCGTGATGGCGCGGATATCGGGTTTTACTTTCATTAGTTTTGGTTCTGACATATGCTATAAAAATATCAGTTTTTGATCTAAATTTCTAAATGCCGGACAGCAAAAGAGAACTCGATTCGGTTCTGCCGCCGATGCAAAAACCCGGTTTTATCGGCGGGCATCTTCGCCAATTTTGGAGTGACCGCATCGAATTTCTCCTCCGCCAGGCTGAACTCGGTGATGTCACATTTTTCAGAATTGGACCGCAACGGGTCTATTTTATTAACCACCCTGATCACATCCGCGACATGTTTGTCGTCAATGCTCACAAATTCCAAAAAGGCCGAGCCCTCCAGCGTTCCAAAGTGCTGCTCGGCGAAGGCTTGCTGACCAGCGAAGGCCCCGCGCACCTTCGGCAAAGACGTATGATCCAGCCTGCATTTCACCGCAACCGAATCGCCGAATACGCGCGCTCGATGACGGAATATGCCGAAAAGACGGCGACACGCTGGTATGACGGCGATGTGCTCGACATCGACCGTGAGATGATGCGTCTTACTCTGGAGATTGTGGGCAAAACACTCTTTAATGCCGAAGTTGGTAACGACGCGAACGAGATTCGAACGGCGATGACGACACTTGTCGAAATGTTTA
>JBGTCS010000010.1:0-2051 GCA_041748715.1 Pyrinomonadaceae bacterium
TCGAGCCAGCCAACAAATCTACCGACGCCTTCACAACCCGTGGAAGTGGTAAGAACGACATCTTCATCCCGCCCGACACTTACAAACAGCATTCAAGTATCGAAAATAGATCCCGCATACGAACCACTTGTTACAAAAACAGGTTCGTCGAAAGCGACCAATGCGGCAGCGAGTTCCGTCAGAAAATCCGCCTATAGCTTGTCAACGACATCGCTGCTTGATGATGCGATCAAGTCGCGTTACGGCATCCGGTATGTATATGGAAGCTCAGGACCGGACACCTATGATTGTTCGGGATTTGTCTGGGCGGCATTCCAGGACGCGGGAATCAACTTTACCCGATCGAGTGCTCGAACGCTCTGGTCACAGTCAGAACCGGTTTCGGGCGACGAACAGTTCAAATTTGGCACTTTGGTTTTTCTAAACGGCCTCGGCCATATGGGGATTGTCGCCGACGAGAATGGTTTTTATCACGCGTCGTCGAGCAAAGGGATCACCTATTCCACTTTCAAAGGCTATTGGGAAAATAGGATCGTCGGTTTTCGTAAATTGATAACCGAATAATTGGCCGAAAGGCTCAGTCTAAAATTAGAAAGCCCGGTGTTCCAGATCGAACATCGGGCTTTCAGTTTATATATCATTCTGCTTTCAACTGACAAATCCTGGTTTGCTATGTGGGTCTTTGCACTCGTAGATTACCGCGATCTTGTCGATAGCGACGTAGGCAACTTCGCCATCCTCATCCCGCAGATAGAGAACTCCACTCTTTACATCGACAACATCGCCGCGAAATGTGGCGTTGGTACCGCAGGTAACGTCTATCTTTTTGCTCAAAAGCTGTTTTAATAATTCTTCCATGATCTTCCTTGCAAGTATATCAAACCCGGTTCCGCATCGACGATTCGCGGCCCGCCATTACCCAGCGGCTGGGCTTTGAATTGTGGCTGCTGGTGGACGACATCTGCCGGTTCTTCGAATGAGCGAGAGCCGCCGCGATAACCGCAAAATCCATGGTCGTCTCGTCCGGTCCGGTCCCCGTCTTTCTTTCATTGAATCGGGAAATAAAACCGGTATCGAGCTTGCCGTCTATAAACTCTTGATCGTCCATTACCTCGCGAAAGAAAGGCAGCGTTGTCTTGATGCCACCGACTTCATACTCCATCAGGGCCCGCCGCATTCGGTCGATCGCCTCTTGGCGATCTTTACCAAAAACTGCCAGCTTTGAGATCATCGGATCATAATAGATCGAAACCTCGCTTCCCTCGTAGACGCCGCCGTCATCGCGGACTCCGGGGCCCTGAGGAAGCCGGAGACGTGTTATCACCCCCGGCGACGGCAGGAAATTATTCTCCGGATCTTCAGCGTAAACGCGGCATTCGATCGCATGGCCCCGGATTTTTATATCATCCTGTGTAAACGAAAGTTTCCCGCCCCATGCAACTCGGATCTGCTCACGGACGAGATCGATGCCGGTTACCAGTTCGGTCACGGGATGCTCTACCTGGAGCCGCGTGTTCATTTCGAGAAAATAAAAGGACTTATCAAGGTCCGAAACCAGAAACTCGACAGTTCCCGCACCGACATAATTGACCGCCTTAGCGATTTTAACCGCGGCAGCCCCCATCTCGGAACGAAGTTCCGTCGAGTTTATCGGGGACGGAGCTTCCTCGATAACTTTTTGATGCCGTCGCTGGATCGAACATTCGCGTTCGCCGAGATGAACATGGTTACCATGTTTATCCGAAAACACCTGGATCTCGATATGGCGCGGGCGGACAACGACCTTTTCGACATAAACTGCATCGTCGCCAAATCCTGCTAATGCCTCGGATTGTGAATTTTCCAGCGCCGATCGGAGTTCAGATTCTTCGTTGACTAACCGCATGCCTTTGCCGCCGCCGCCGGCGGATGCTTTTAACATCACCGGATAACCGATCTCCGCGGCCGTCGATTTTGCTTCTTCAAAGGTAGAAAGCGGTTCTGTCGTACCGGGGACGATCGGAACTCCGGCTTCGATCGCGATCTTTCGGGCCGACATTTTTCCGCCAAGC
>JBGTCS010000011.1:0-14932 GCA_041748715.1 Pyrinomonadaceae bacterium
ATCGTCGCTACTGGGCCGATGGAGCTCGCACTTGCCAAAAAGGTTGCGGCCGCGAGCCGTTCCGGCAAAGTGATTCTAACGCAGCCGAGCCTTAAAGGTTTTTTCGAGTTAGCAAAAAGGGCTCGCGTCTATGTAGGCGGCGATACCGGGCCGACGCATATAGCAGTAGCAGCCTGGGCTCCTGTTGTGGGACTTTTTGGTCCAACCGAATGGTGGAGAAATGGCAGTCCGAACCCGGAAGATATTTGTGTCGAGCGAAAGGAAATCGATTGCCGCACAGATTGTCACCGGCGAACCTGTTCTAAATGGATCTGCATGGACTCGGATGTGGAAACTGTTTTCTCGGCCGTAAAAGATCGGCTTGCCAGAATTCCGACCGAGGTTCCGGAGTTACAAATTTAGCGAAAGTGGCCAGGGCTTCCGCTTTAGGAGCCTCTGCGGCAGAAAGTAATTTATGATCAAGTTTGACAAACGGTTTGTTCAGCGTATCCGCGTCCCGGCCGGATTTTTGTTTGCGATCGTATTTCTGGTCTTTGCCCGGCCGACAACGCTAAGTCTTATATCTGGAGCGGTTATCGCTTTTATCGGCGTCGGAATTCGGGCCTGGGCATCGGGTCACATTCGAAAGGCAAAAGCGCTCGCGGTGAGCGGGCCGTATGCATTTACTCGCAATCCGCTATATGTCGGCAGTCTGATCATTGGTGTTGGATTTACGATAGCTGCCGGAGTGTGGTGGCTCGCCCTGGCATTCTGTATCCTGTTTCTCGGCATCTATTTGCCGGTAATGCGCGTCGAAGCAGAGGACATGCGGCGAATTTTCCCTGACGATTTTCCGGAATACGAACGGAATGTCCCGTTGCTTTTCCCCCGGTTGAGCATATGGCGCCGATCGGGCGACAGTTTCGATTATCAGCTTTACTTGCGGTATCGTGAATACCGTGCGGCCATTGGAGCTCTGATAGTTGTTGTGGTTTTGGCCGCGAAAGCATATTTTTTGACCTAGGTTTATGAGATTAACGATTTTCAAATCGATGGTAATGGCGTTGGTCCTGACAGCGACGGCGCTTGTTCAATTCGGCCAGCCCGCACCGGTGGCAATTTCCAAATCGCCAGCGAGTATTTTTGACGGAGAAAAGCTGGTATTTGAGGGCAAAGTCAACAAGCTCAAGCTCAGCCTCTCGATCGCGGAACTGACATTTTCGGCTTCGGCTAAACCTGAAACTAATCAATTGCTGATAACGTCCGAGGCGGTGTCAAAGGGCACGATGCTCAAAATTTTTCGCTACAGTTTTTTACAGGAATACGAATCGACAGTTGATCTGACCAATTTAAATGTCCTCAAAACCACCAAACATGACGTCCAAAAGGAACGGGTGCGGGACAGCGAAGCTATTTTTGACTATGCCGATAAGCGTGTAACCTATGTGGAGACCGATCCCCAGGACAGCAATCGCCCGCCGAGACGAATCGCATCTTCCATCACGGCTCCGATCTACGACATGATCTCTGCGGTTTATGCGATACGGATGCAGCCGTTGGCGGTTGGGAAAAAATTTAACCTCACCGTCAGCGATTCGGGGCTCGTATTTAACGTCCCGGTCATTGTCACAAAACGCGAGATGCAGAAAACACCGGTCGGCCGGGTTTGGTGCCTGCGGGTCGAACCCGAGATTTTTGGCAAAAACAGGCTAATCGATCAAGAGGGCAAAATGGTCATTTGGATGACCGACGACGCCCGACACCTACCTGTTAAAGCGCATCTCGATACTGAATACGGGGGCGTCGATATTAAATTAAAATCGGCCGTAACCAGACGATGATGATCGGGTTCGCCTTGTAAGTTTATTGGAAAGACCGCATACTTTATGTCTGCGGTTTTTATCATTATGGAGAGAGATTCTAGGTCAAAGAAGACAGCGACGAAAAAGGCGCCCGTAAAGGCAACTTCAGCCGAAGGCGACCCGTTCGCCGCAGTGGTCGAATCAAATGCAGTTAAGAAACCCGCTGTGGTGAAAAAATCTGCGGCGGCGCCAAAACCGGAAGTGAAAGCAAAACCCGTGAAGACGGCTGTTGGCAAGGAGCCGACCGTCATTGTCAGTGATCCTTTTGCAGAGAAGGCCGTGACCTCGTCGCCGGTCAAAAAGAGAGCGGAAAACCCCGTCAAAGCTAAGGCCAAACCCATAAATAAAGTTGTCAAAACCTTAAACTTTGACGCGACTGCCGAACTCGCTGCGAGCAAACCAAAGGTCGAAGTGTCACCGGTTTTCAAAGCCCTTGCCGATGTTAGTTTGCCTGAGCTAAAACGCGAAAACCGGGCAAGATTGCAAATGCAGACACCGACCCGACTGTATTTTTATTGGTCTGCAAAAGAAAATCCGTGGGCGTTGCTCCGCAGTGTTTTTGGCGACGATTTGGGCAGTTATACGCTGGTCGTGAAACTGATCGATACTCAGAGCGAACGCGAAGAGGTCAACCAGTGTGATGCCGAAGGGAATTGGTGGTTTGATGTCGAACCGGATCATTCGTACAAAGCCGAGATCGGGTTTTATGCTCCGAATCGTCCCTATTTTCGAGTTTTGTATTCAAATGAGATTCAAACGCCAAGGCGTACGCCGAGCCCGCGATCAGCGACAGGAGCGGATTGGAAGGTAACGGCCGATAAATTTGCCGAGGTTTTGGATGTGGCCGGATTCTCGCGAGATGCTTTCGACGTGGCGATGGCCGGTGACGATCAGGCGTTGGCTCAAAGCACCTCGCAGGTGGCGTTCTCTGATTTTTTGGGAACTCCGGACGTCGGATACGAAGCCATTTCAGCCGAGGACATTCGTTACGCATTGCTGGCGTTGGCCTCGGGTGTAAACCTTGAGGATATTAGGTTTCGGGTTAGTCCGGCTCTGTTTGCGATCCTTCAGGCAAATGCCGCGAGCGGCGATCGAAGCAAGGCGATGAATGCTCTCACGGAACATTTTGATATTGAGGAAACAGAGTTTATAGAGGAACAGTTTGGTGCAGCGGTGTACGGAGCAAGTCTCGTGAATTTTCCGCGCAGCCTCAAAACCCGTGCGACATCCGCGAGGGATTTGCGTCGGTATAATCCGATTAGTTCGCATAGTTCGTTAAGCGGCCGGCGTCACTAAAAAAGGGCGTCAATCCGGCCAGCATTCGCGTCAACCGCAAGACTGCTGCCAATTTAGTCAAACACCTATGCCGGTTGGATATTTCAGCCTGATCCTTCACGCTCACCTGCCGTTTGTCCGACATCCGGAATATCCTGAATTTCTCGAGGAAGATTGGCTTTACGAAGCGATCACCGAGGTCTATCTTCCGCTCATTTTCATTTTTCAAACTCTTCACGAATCGGGCATTAAACCGCGGCTCGCAATGAACATTTCGCCGCCGCTGTGCGAAATGCTCGCCGATCCGCTTTTGCAGCAACGTTATACCCGGCATCTGGAAAACCTTCTGGAACTTGCCAAAAAAGAACTTGACCGCGCCCAGCGCGAATCGCCGGAGTTTCAGGACGTGGCGAAAATGTATGTCGATAATCTCTCGGCGTCGCTCGATCTATGGAATAACCGGTACAACCAAAATTTGATCAATGCGTTTCGCGAACTTCAGGACGAAGGTGTTCTCGAAATCATAACGTGCGGAGCGACGCATGGTTTTATGCCGCTTATCTCGACACAGGAATCGCGTCGGGCTCAGGTTCAGATCGCCGTTGCCAATTACAAAAAGCATTTTGGTCGTCAGCCCCGTGGCATTTGGCTGGCCGAATGTGCGTACGAGCCAGGTATCGAAGATCTCTTAGAAGAAGCAGGGATCGAATATTTTATTTCAGATACACACGCCATACTTTACGGAGATCCGCGCCCCCGCTACGGCGTTCACGCACCGGTTGTCTGTCCCAATGGCACCGCTGTTTTCGCTCGTGATGTCGACACGAGCCAGCAGGTCTGGAGCGCGGAGATCGGTTATCCGGGCGACGACGTTTATCGCGAGTTTTACCGCGACATCGGCTGGGACGCTCCGCTGGAATATCTCAAACCTCATCTTCACGAAGACGGCGCCCGCCGCCATCTCGGGCTGAAGTATCACCGCATCACCGGTCGCGGCGTGCCTCAAGATCACAAACAGCCCTATATTCCGTCCGTGGCACGCGAAAAGGCGGCCGAGAATGCTATGCATTTCATCGGCGAGCGAATCAAACAGGCGCATAAATTGCGGGAAACATTCGAGGGCCATCCACCGCTGGTCGTTTCGCCCTACGATGCAGAACTTTACGGCCATTGGTGGTTTGAGGGGCCGCAGTTTATCGATTTCTTTTTCAAGAAGATTCATTTCGATCAGAACGAGATCCAGTGCATCACGCCCGGTGATTTCCTCGATTCGGGACTACCGATCCAGATCCAAAACCCGACCGCTTCAAGCTGGGGCGAGGCGGGATACTACAAAGTTTGGATAAACGAGAACAACTCGTGGATGTATCCCTATCAGCACGATGCTGAACGAAAAATGACGGCGTCAGCAAACCAATTTAGCGATCCGTCGGAGGAGGAACGCCGTGTTTTGAATCAAATGGCCCGCGAACTTTTATTGGCTCAATCCAGCGACTGGGCGTTTCAGATCTATCAGGGGACAACGGTTCAATATTCGTCGCGCCGCTTTGAATCGCATATCCACCGCTTTGATATCCTCTCCAAAATGCTCGATTCAGCGGATATCGAGGTTGACCTTCTTTCCGAGATCGAGAGCCGGGATAATATTTTCAGCGAGATAGATTTTGCGATCTACAAGAGTCAATAAATTTCAATACCATGGACGTCAATCACTCGCCTGAATTTGCCTAAATTCAATGGTAAAGCTATTCTTTATGTTTATGTTTTTGGAGGAAATTAATGGTCAGTAAGGGTGTAGAGATTGCTCCTGCAGAAGGAAAACTTGGTATTTTGCTAGTCGGCCTGGGAGCCGTCAGCACGACTCTCGTCGCCGGCGTCGAAGCCGTCAAACGCGGTATTTCCCAACCGGTCGGAAGTCTGTCTCAAATGGGCACCATACGTCTGGGTAAACGAACCGAGGACCGGATACCTTTAATAAAGGATTTTGTGCCGCTGGCATCACTGGACGACATCGTCTTTGGTGCCTGGGATATTTTCCATGACAGTGCATACGATGCGGCGATGAATGCGGGTGTGCTGGATAAAGATCTTTTAAATCAGCTTTCGGAACCGCTTGCGTCGCTAAAACCGATGGCCGCCGTTTTTGAGCAAAATTACGTCAAGCGGATCACCGGCGAAAATGTCAAAACCGGCAAGAACAAGATGGATCTTGCGGAACAGTTAATCGAAGATATAGCTAAATTTAAGGCTGATAATAACTGTTCGCGTCTCGTGATGGTTTGGTGTGCATCGACTGAGATATATATCGAAGAGTCTGCGATCCACAAATCGCTCGAATCGCTCGAGAAAGCAATGTACGACAGCGATCCATTTGTCGCTCCGTCGATGATCTATGCGTATGCAGCGTTAAAATCCGGCGTCCCTTTTGCAAACGGAGCTCCGAATTTAACGGTCGATATTCCTGCTTTGACCGAACTTGCCGAGCAGACCAAGATGCCGATCTGCGGGAAGGATTTTAAGACCGGACAGACTCTAATGAAGACAATTCTGGCACCCGGTCTTAAATCCAGAATGCTTGGTCTTGACGGATGGTATTCCACGAACATTTTAGGTAACCGTGATGGCGAGGTTCTTGACGATCCTGAAAATTTCAAATCGAAAGAGGTCTCTAAACTCTCGGTACTCGAGCATATTTTTCAGCCCGAGGTGTATCCCGATCTTTACGGAGATTTCTCGCATGTCGTGCGGATCAATTATTATCCGCCGCGCGGCGACAATAAAGAGGGCTGGGACAATATCGACATTTTTGGCTGGCTTGGTTACAAGATGCAGATAAAGATCGATTTTCTCTGCCGAGACTCGATCCTGGCCGCCCCGCTTGCTCTGGATTTGGCATTGTTTATGGATCTTGCCCAGCGGGCGAATATGAAGGGAATTCAGGAATGGCTCTCGTTCTATTTCAAGGCGCCGCAGACCGCCCCGGGTCTTTATCCCGAACACGATCTTTTTATCCAGCTCATGAAGTTAAAGAATACTCTCCGGCACCTCCAAGGCGAAGAGTTGATCACGCACTTGGGTCTGGAATACTATGACTAAATAGCTGAATCCTTTGGATTTCGGCTAGGCTTAACCAGTGTTGCCGATCGTTGTTTCAGGAGAAATGGCGGTCGGCTTTTATTGTTAATGAGCGGGCGATTCCACAAATACCTCCGATTTTTTTGTTGTTTATTGTTGCACCGTTTGCATGCGATGTGGTAATCATAGTAAAGAGGCGGGCCTTCATACTTGTCTCACCCTTCTGGACGCAACCCTCCAGACTGTAAAGTCCAGCCAACGTACAATCATTTGAAATCATCATTAAAGACGACGAATTTACCGTCGGGGCTTTAGGTAAATTCTGATTCAGCAAATCGTCTTTCAGATAAATGGAATGCAGATTCCGCGGTGGAGACAATAAGATGAAACAGGAAACGGTCAAAACTAAAGATAAATCGGAAACGGCAATTCTGCTGGACCCGGAACGCAAAAGTCCGCGGGCAGCAGAGTTTGAAGACAAGCTCTCGGACCTGATCGTGGGTCAGGAAAGAGCTGTTCGGAGAATGAGCGGTATCTTTCAGATCTATTTGGCCGGTATGAATAATCCGGCTCGTCCGCTCGGCACAATGCTTTTCCTGGGGCCGACCGGTTCGGGTAAAACGCGTGTTGTCGAGGCGGCTGCCGAAGTGCTGTTTGGCGAACCCCACACTGTCGTCAAGATAGACTGTGCCGAGTTTCAGCATTCTCACGAGATCGCAAAACTTATCGGATCGCCTCCGGGATACCTTGGACATCGCGAAACCTCGCCAATGTTGACACAGGAAAATCTCGACAAGGGACACACCGACGATACAAAACTGACATTTGTACTTTTTGACGAGATCGAGAAAGCGTCCGATTCGCTTTGGCAGCTTTTGCTCGGCATTTTGGATAAGGCGACGCTGACGCTCGGCGATAATCGCCGTGTGGATTTTTCACGGGCGGTCGTCATCATGACGTCTAACCTGGGGGCGCGGGAAATGTCCGATATGATCTCCGGCGGTATCGGATTTTCACCGACAAAAACGGATCAGGCCAAAGAAGACAACGAGATAGATACCAAGATCTATCGTACGGCTCTCGAAGCAGCCAAACGTAAATTCTCACCCGAATTTATGAACCGCATCGACAAAGTTGTCGTGTTTCGAAGCCTCAAGGAACATCACTTGCGAAAGATATTGGACATCGAACTCGCGTCTGTTCAGGATCGGATCACCGAATCCGCCGGGACAAAATTCATTTTCGAATGTACGGAAGAAGCAAAGGAATATTTGCTTAGCGAGGGTATCGATCTAAAATACGGTGCCCGTCACCTGAAACGTTCGGTCGAACGGTTCCTGGTCTATGCTCTTTCGAATCTAGTTGCGACGCAGCAGGTCGAAACCGGAGATTATGTCATGGTCGACTACGATTCGGAACGCGACGTGCTGACATTTGCCAAGCAGTCGGGCAAAATGATCGTGGCCGAACCAGGCGATGATGTTTTGCGAGACGATCCTCTGTTATCGAGTGCCGATGCGATCGGTCTGCCGTTGCCAACGTCACAAACTGCGGCTGGCATGAGCAAGTCGAAAGGTGAGAATAACGACACCTAAATTTAACAATCTTAACAAAGTGAATTTGGAGGAAGCGGGAATATCGCTTCCTCTATTTCTTTGCCCAGTGCAGCGACCGATTTACGGCTTCTTGCCATTGATCCATTAAACCGGCAGCAACGGCTGGCTTCATCTGCGGTTCGAAACGGCGATCTTCCGTCCAGTTTTCGGCTAGTTCTTTCTTTTCCTGCCAATAGCCGACTGCCAGGCCGGCGAGGTAAGCGGCTCCGAGTGCGGTTGTTTCGGAAATTTTTGAACGAATGACCGGGATTTGGAGAATGTCGGCTTGGAACTGAAGAAGCAAATTGTTGCGGGTCGCCCCGCCGTCAACTCGCAACTCACCCAAAACCGTATTGGAATCAGCATTCATTGCCGCTAACAGATCGGCAGTTTGAAATGCTATCGACTCGATCGCCGCTCGAGCGATATGAGCTTTTCCGGTTCCGCGCGTGAGACCAATAATCAGTCCGCGGGCATCCTGGTCCCAATGCGGCGTTCCCAATCCGGCAAAGGCGGGGACAAAAAACACGCCGCCGTTGTCGCTGACCAGATCTGCCAATTCCTCGACATCCGCCGAATTATCGATCACGCCAAGTGAATCCCGAAGCCACTGGATGACTGCTCCGCCTATAAATACACTTCCCTCCAGAGCGTACTCCGTCTGTCCGTCTATCTGCCACGCGACCGTCGAAAGCAATCTGTTGCTCGATAAAATCGGGACCGAGCCCACATTTCTAAGCATAAAGCAGCCTGTACCATAGGTATTTTTTGTCGCTCCAAGATCAAAACATGCCTGGCCAAAGAGTGCAGCTTGCTGATCGCCCGCGATACTCGATATCTTAATACCCTTTAATTCTTTGGGATACTCGACGAGTCCTAATACCTCGGAAGACGATCTCACTTCTGGCAGTATCGTATGCGGTATGTCGAATATATCCAGAAGTTCATTATCCCAGGCAAGCGTGTTGATGTTAAAAAGCATTGTCCGCGACGCGTTCGACGGATCGGTGATATGCAGCTGTCCGCCGGTTAGCTTCCAGATCAGCCAGGTATCGATCGTGCCAAATGCCAACTCGCCATTTTGGGCTCGGGAGCGGGCACCCGGTATGTTGTCGAGCAGCCACTTAATTTTGCTCGCGCTAAAATATGCATCGACTTCGAGCCCCGTTTTAGAGCTAATTAGATTGCCCCACTTCAGACGCATCTCTTTACATATGTCTGCGGTGCGGCGATCTTGCCAAACAATCGCATTATGGATCGGCCTGCCTGAAAAACGGTCCCAAATCACGGTTGTCTCGCGTTGGTTTGTAATTCCGAGACCCGCGATATCTGATGAGCCGAGGCCCGCTTCGGCAAGTGCCTCCACAGCGGTTTCTATTTGTGAGTTCCAGATCTCGTCAGGATCATGTTCAACCCAACCCGATTGAGGGTAGATCTGTGAATGCTCTCTCTGGCCGAGAGACACGACGTTGCTCAGCCGGTCAAAGATGATCGAACGGCTGCTGGTGGTTCCCTGGTCCAAGGCGAGAATGAAGTTCATGTAAATTATTTTAATCGGTTCTTTTCGACATGGAATTCCGGCATCCGGCCGTGCATAATTATACTTCAATTTCCAAAACGGCTTGGAATAAGACGGTTTGCACCCGACGAGGAAAAGTTTGTTAATGCCGGTTTCCAAGTCATATATGTATAGTGTAATATGTCCTTTACCTGGAGAACTCACTATGTCTGAATCAACCCTCGTCGATCTGGAAAATCTGTTTATGGCGTTATCGGACAAGACACGTCTGCGGCTGCTCGCCCTGATGGCTGATGGCGAGGTGTCCGTCGGCTACCTGGCGGATACTCTTGAGGAAAGCCAACCCAAGATATCAAGGCATCTCGCCTATTTGCGCGGAGCCGGGGTGGTATCGACCCGACGTGAAGGTAAATGGATCTATTATGGTATCGAAACCAGTTCTGCCGAAGTGGCGGCCGTTTTGGGCCTGGCTTTAAACACGTTAAATGGAAAGGTTGTGGCCGCCGATAATTACCGGATTCAGACAGTCGAGCCGGATGAATCTGTCTCTGCGAATATTAACGACTGGACTCCAAACGAGTTGGAAGTCTATTTACTCTAACGTTTTTCGTCCGTGCCTAGGTATGGGCAATGACGGCAATCATTGCCGCAGCAATAGCCGCGATTGGCCAGAAACCGGCGTGTCAATACCATCAAACCCTCTTCAAAATAAAAGTCGATGCCCTCGACAAACGTCTCGGCGGTCTCGCTCGATTCCGATTCGCTTTCATCGTTATTTTGCATAACAGACCAGAAATTCCTTGTTTCCTTCCGCACCGAGTATGGGCGAATCGATGAGACCTTTGTTCTCTAATCCTAATTCTCGGGCAAATGCATTGATCTCTCTGACGACCCTTTCATGTTTTTCCGCGTCGCGCACAATACCGCCTTTTCCGACTTCGCCGCGGCCGACTTCAAATTGTGGCTTTATTAAGACGACGATCTTTGCATCGCGAGTCAACAGCGGAATGATCGCCGGCAGAATCTTGGTCACCGAAATAAAGGAAACATCCATAACCGCGAGATCGAACGGGGCTGCAAAATCAGCAGGTTTTAGCTCGCGGGCGTTTGTGTTTTCGCGAACGTCGACCCGGGGATCGTTACGGAGCGACCAGACAAGCTGATTTGTCCCGACATCAATTGCGGTAACGTGCCGGGCTCCATTTTTTAACAGACAGTCGGTAAAACCACCAGTCGATGAGCCGATATCGACACAGGTCAAGCCCGTCGGATCGATCGCAAAAGTGTTGATTGCGGCCTCGAGTTTTAAGCCGCCCCGACCGACAAACTTATTCTCCGGCGAATCGCCTTTTATGCGGATCTCTGATTCGAATTTAAAGACTTCCGAGGGTTTTGAAACACGCCTTTCGTCAACCAGCACGACGCCCGCCATGACTAGGGCGTTGGCCTTGGTACGTGACTCAGCAAAGCCTTTTTCAACCAGTAATTTATCGATGCGTTCTTTTGCGGTCACAATCCAAACCTCATGCCTTTGACCGCGACGCGAAATCCGCGTCGCCTGACGTCACCGATCTTTCGACGATCGCCCTGCACCAACGGATTGCTGTGGTTAAAATGAATAAATGTGACCTTTGACCGCTCTTTTTTTGGCAGGATCTGAAGCAGGTCCATGGTTTCGGTCACAAACGGGTGCGGTACTTCGCTCATCGGGCGGTCTATTTCGCCATCGGCAAAAAAGGTGCCGTCCAGCAACAGATAATCGGACGTTGTGACAAGATCGGCCAGACGGACGTCCCACTTTTCCCACTTATCGATATCCGGAATAAAGAGCAGCGACCTAGAACCGGAACGAATACGAAATCCGACAGTCTCAGAAAATTCATCGCGATGCGGTACTAAAAAGGGCTCGACGGATAACCGTTCATTTAGACGAATGGCTGTTTTGTCGGTCAGCGGCTGCAACGCGATGTTGTTAAGGCTGACAAGCTGCGACCACGGTGCGTTTTGTTCGAGCAGGTCACTCATCCGCGGCATCGCATAAACCAATACGCCTTTTGCATTCATCGATTCGCGACCGAGAAACATCAGACCCGTATAGTGGCCGATATGAGCGTGGGTCAAAAAAATACCGGTTAGATCATTCGAGCGATCTTTTGTCACAACCTTTAGAAATTGAAACTGCTCCGGCAGATCCGGCGTCGCGTCAAATATCCATCTGCTTTTTGATTCTGGATCAACCAGAGCGATCGAGGACACTGTTTGCCGCAGAGCCGAATCGTTCCACGCCCGGCGGCAAAATGGCGACTCGCAGCCCATCTGGGGCACGCCTGCATCCTGGCCGACCCCGAGGACGACGACGTACGGTGACGCGGCCATAACCTGGGCGCCAAAGGCGAGCAAGATCAAAATAAGATTGCGGCTCAGATCCATTATTATCAGCGAATGAAAATGCTATTCTAAGCAAAATGGGAACGGAAACAAAGTTCGATAGATTTGCAAAATACGCTTGGTTCGTCGTCGGCTACAACATTCTCGTCATTTTATGGGGCGTGTTTCTCCGGGCTTCGAAATCCGGTGATGGCTGCGGACAGCATTGGCTGACTTGTAATGGTGAAGTGTTACCGGCGGCACCGGAATTAAAAACGGTCATCGAATTTGCCCATCGCATGATGAGCGCTTTGGACGGGGTTGTCGTTCTTGTTTTGGTTGGCTGGGCATTTTGGATATGGAAACGTAAACGCGACGCGGCGTCCAAATCGACCTTAAAATTTGCGGCGATATCGGTATTTTTTGTTGCGACCGAAGGTGCCATCGGTGCCGGGCTTGTCCTTACGGGTAATACAGCCGAGACGCTAACCACGGCCCGGCCGTTTTGGATGGCCGGACACCTGCTGAACACCTTTGTTTTATTGACATTTTTAACACTGACTGCGCGGCGTGCCGGAGGCGGGCGGGAACTCAATTTTCGCGTCGAGCCGAAATATCTTGCTGCTCTTGCGATTGGTGTTGCCGCTGTAATAATTGTGGGGATCAGCGGATCGATCGCCGCGTTATCGCACATGGTCTTTCCTGCGGGCACCATCACCGAGGGACTTGCTAAAGATTTTTCCTCGACCTCGCATATTCTTTTGCGGCTGCGATTGCTCCATCCGATCACGGCAATATTGACAAGCGTTTTCCTGATCTTTCTAACAAGTTGGCTGGCCAAGGAACGGGGCAGCGACCGTAAAGTAGGCCGGTGGTCGGACGTGATCTCGATACTAGTTCTCGTTCAGATCGGGTTTGGATCGCTGACGCTTTTTATGCTTGCACCAATATTGTTGCAGCTCGGCCATTTATTTTTGGCACTGGCGATCTGGATCAGCTATGTGTTGTTTGCCGCGGGGTTCCTTTCGTCGGATGGTGTTCCGGTTTTGCCTGAAAGTAATAAGCCTGCGGCTATCTAATGGTATTTAATTTGTTGCCGCTGCCCATGCCGCACCCCGCGCCACCAGATCGTCAAGAGCAGTTTGAAGCTCGATGCGCTTTTTCTCAAGCTCCTCGTCGCCGGCGTCGTCCGGCACAAAGATCGGCTCGCCAAAAAATATTTTCGCTCGTGAAAACGGCTTTGGGATTTGAAATTTGTCCCAGCTATTAATCGTCCAAAAATGCTTTACCTCGACGTTTAGCGGGACCATCGGATTCCCGGTGCGTTTCGCAAGCAGCGGCGGTCCGGCCTTTACCTCATATTTTGGGCCCCTGGGCCCGTCGATCGTAAACGCCATCGGCACGCCTCGTTTCATCATACGGATCATCTCCACAAGTGCCCGCGTTCCGCCTCGTGTCGATGAGCCTTTTATCACGCCAAAACCGAGCCTCTGAATACAGCGGGCTGTATATTCGGCATCGAAACTTATCGACGACATTACGACCAGTCCGCGACATCGGAGGTAATACATCCCGGCGAAAATACGGTTGTGCCAAACACACATGATCGGAACGTCAAATGTGCGTATCGGATCATTCAGGTGATCAATCCCGTCCGTCTCAAAGCGCAAAGTTCTGCCAATAACCGTAATGAGGGCATAAAATAGCCAGCCAGCCAGCCGGATCATTAACCGCTCTTTGAACGAGTATCCGGAAAGCTCGTTGAATCTATAGACTTTATCGATTTGTTCCACCACCGTTAGAGAATAACTATCAAGTTGCGGTATTATTTGCAACAAGCTCCACTGATATCTCGTAATCAGAAACAGCCCTTCCCGCTCGCCTATGCAGAGAAAAATTCTCATCATCGACGATCACGACGACCTTGCAAGCGCCCTGGAGGAAGTTTTTGTTCACGTCGGACACGACGTAACAGTGCTCGAAAAACGCGCCGAAGCCGTCGCCATGGCTAATCTCGAAACATATGATCTGGTCATCACCGATCTTGATGTCGATGGGCCACCGACAGACAGGATGCCGGACGGCACGGTTCCCGTTTGCCTTCCTGACGTTCCCGACGCCGTAATTGGTGAACACATCAAGGCATTTAAATTATGTGCGGCTAATTTTAAACGCGATGAATTTGACGAAAACGAACTCAAAGACATGGTGGCGACCGTATTAGATTATAAGATCCGCTTTGTCGATAAAAAGGAAGTTGTCGCAGATTTGCACGAAAATATTGAGTTCGAACTACCGAGTGCTCTGTCGCTGATGGATATCGTTCTCGAATATCTGATGAAACGCGTCGAGAAACTTGGCGTTATCAAACCCGAAAAGTCTAATCTCTTTGTCGCTCTAGACGAAGCATTTGTAAACGCGGTCAAACACGGCAACAAATTTGACGCTCAAAAGCTGGTGCGGATAACGGCCGAAGTTTCGAAAGAGGAAGCGAGATTTACGATCGAAGACGAAGGCGAAGGCTTTGACGTTAAGAATATTCCAGACCCGCTCGATCCTGAAAACCTCTTTAAAACCACCGGCCGCGGCGTGCTGTTTATCTACAACATCATGGACGAGGTCAATTACAATGACCGCGGAAACCGCCTGACGATGGTCAAACGTTCGGACGAACTCTCCGAGGCATAAACTCTCTAAAATAAATAGAGCCGCAGCTCCCCGATCCGATATTCCCAGATCGATGCGTCCGCCGCGACTTTTTTGCTAAATCACTTTAATTTGTCCAACTCAGCCCGGATATCCTGGTTCGTCGGTCTCAACTTGTAATCCGGTTCGACTTTTGAATAAATGACCTTTCTATTTTTATCAAGAATATAGACCGCCGGATGGGGGATTCCCTCAAATCTCTGACCCGCGTATGCCGGATCGAAAACGCCATAAGCGTCGATCGTTTTGTGGCCCGGATCCGATAAAAGCGGGAAATTGATTTCGCCCTTGCCGTCTTTAGCGATCTTTTCGCGCGTAACTTTCAATTTATCCGCCCCGTCGATCGAGATCGCATAGAGCGGCGTTTTATCTTTTGGTGTCATTAAACTGCGTAATTCGGCTAACTGCCGAAGGCAGTACGGTCACCAGTAGCCGCGGTAAAAGACGAGAACAGCGGGCGACTTTATCATTGAAAGCTCAACAGTCTTGCCGTCCTGATCGGTTAGCTTAAAATCGGGCGCGATCTCGCCGACTTTTAATGGATCTGTGTTTGA
>JBGTCS010000012.1:0-9712 GCA_041748715.1 Pyrinomonadaceae bacterium
TATCACTGTCGTCCGGGGCGGCGATCTTTCGGAGAATTCGAGCGTGACGGCTTCGACCTCAGACGGAACGGCGACCGGCGGAACTAGCTGTTTGGGGGTGGTGGATTATGTCCGTGTCTCGCAGCTTGTGACATTTGCACCGGGCATCTCGTCGCAAACTTTTAACGTTACTTTATGCTCAGACGTAGCGGCCGAATCGTTTGAGACGGTCAATCTGACCCTCTCGGCACCGACCGGTGCGAGCCTAGCTTCACCGGCGACGGCCGTTTTGTCGATCAACGACACCGCCAATCAATTCCTCAACAGAACGGCAATATCGATGACCACCGGAGCACCGGCCACACCTTATCCGTCGGTCATCACGGTCTCGGGCGCAACGTCCGATGTTTTCCGCATCCGCGTAACGCTCTACGATCTGTATCACGTCTTTCCGGACAATATCGATATCCTGCTCGTCGGTCCGACCGGTATTAAATATGTCCTGATGGGCGATACCGGCGGTGCGATCTCGATCAACCCGAACTCGCCGGTTACGCTGACCTTGTGGGATCAGCCAAATGCGGTTTTACCCGACAATGGTCCGCTGACCACCGGGGCCTTTAATCCGACAACCTGCGAGATGCCGGTGTCTAACTTCCCCGCACCAGCACCGGCCGGTCCGTATGTCGAACCGGGCTGCTCGCCCACACGTCAGACAAATCAGACGCTGTTTGGCCCGTTTGCCTCATCCAACGCCAACGGCGACTGGCAATTGTTTGTCCGCGATGACAACGGAACCGAGTCGCTGAATGTCGTAACGGGTGAAATCGCCGGCGGCTGGGGTATTGAATTACTCCCGTCCACCGCGGCCGGGGTCGAGGTTTCGGGACGCGTCAGCACACCCGACGGACGCGGTTTGCGAAACGCCACCGTTTCACTCATCGACAACCAGGGCGTCAGACGCACGGTAACAACCAGCTCATTCGGCTATTACCGCTTCGAAGATATCGAGGCCGATGGCACCTACATCATCGGCGTCAGCTCAAAACGCTACCGCTTCGGTTCACGAGTCATCCAGCTACTTGACTCGCTCTCGGATGTAGATTTTGTCGGGATCGAATGATCTGATCCCATAGGCCTAGGCCAATTCGGGCGGCTCCAAAATGGGGCCGCCTTTTTTTTAGTATCAAGCAATTAACGGACGGAATTCCGTTTCCCAACTTATCGGAAAACAAATCAACGAGGGGAGAGATTTATTTATTTTGTCACTTTTCTCGAGGTTTTTGCACAGATGTAGTTAAGGGCTAACTTTTATTAACTTTTTCGGAGATTATATGACAAACAAGCTGAAACAACTGGGAAATTACTTTACCGGAAAATATCCGTTTGAATTCAACGAGAAGGTTAAGCGGTCTTCAGCTTTTTTTGTTGTGACCGGTCTGGTGGTCGTGATTTTTGCTGCGGCTTTTATACTGAGTGAGAATAGTTTTGCAAGTAAAAGTCCGGCGCCGGTTACCAAGCCGGTTGTTCCACGCGCCGCTGCGACTAACCATTTGAAGAAAGCTGGAACATTCACATCGCTGTCGGAGGCGGTTACCGCTGCCCGCTATCAGATTGATGAAGTCGCAACGGGCGCGAAGGGAAGTAATTCTGCCCATGGTTTTCAAATAAATTTCGATAGTGACGGCCTGCAGCTAATCTCTACAGCGAATGGCAGCAATTGGTCGACAAAATGGAGCTTAAGCAGTTTCGGTTACGGAGAAGATCAGACGGCGGCAGAAAAAGGCGATCTGCAAACAAATGGCAATCGTGTCGAAATAAGACGTCAAAAACAAAATTTAACTGAATGGTTTGTTAATGAAACATCCGGACTCGAACACGGCTTTACTATCGCGCAGCGGCCTGCCGGGAGTTCAAAAGATGAAGCACTACGCCTGGTGATGAAAGTTAAAGGAGATCTAAAAGCACGGGCAGATGATGACGGACAAATGCTGACGCTTTCAAATAATAAAGATGAAAAGATTCTGCAATATGAAAGATTAAAGGTTTGGGATTCGGAAGGAACGGAACTTATTGCCCGAATGAGAACCGACGAAAAAGTCGGCGAAGTTTGGTATGAAGTTGAAGACGCGACGGCAATTTATCCGCTGACGATTGATCCGACGTTTACTTTTATAAATGAAAAAAAGATAACTGCATCGGACGGTGCGAGTAACAATTTTTTCGGCGTCAGCGTAGCAGTCAGCGAGAACACCGTAATTGTCGGATCATCTGCGAATTCGGCTTACGTTTTTGTCAAAGATGGGACGAATTGGATTCAACAGCAAAAGTTAACTGTTTTTGACAGCGAGCCAAATGATAGATTTGGTGCTAGCGTGGACATTAGTGGAAATACAGCGATTGTGGGGGCTTCGGGGGATGATAGTAGTCGGGGTTCAGCATACGTTTTTGTCAGGAATGGAACTAATTGGACCCAGCAGCAAAAGTTGACGGCTTCCGATGCTGCGATTTCTCGCAGTTTTGGTAATAGTTTGAGCATTGATGGAGACAGAGTAATTGTCGGGGCATCTGCTGAAAATTTTAACAGAGGAGCCGCATATATCTTTGACAGGAGCGGAACTAATTGGACGCAGCAGCAAAAATTGACCGCATCCGACGGCGCTAACGGTGATCTTTTTGGGGATAGCGTAAGCATCAATGGGTATACCTTAATTGTTGGGTCGTCTGGCGACACAATCAGTTCAAACATTGGGCAAGGTTCGGCATTCATTTTTGTTCGAAACGGGACAAGCTGGAGCGAACAACAGAAATTGACTGCCAGTGATGGCGGTAGAGGTTATAACTACGGGAATAGCGTCGATTTAAGTGGAGATACGGCAATTGTCGGAGCTTTCAGAACTACTGTGGGCTCCAACGGTGTTCAGGGTGCGGCGTATGTTTCTGTCAGAAATGGCACGAATTGGACTGAAGAACAGAAATTGACTGCATCAGATGGTTCCCATTCCCATCAATTTGCTAATAGAGTTGGAATCAATGGGAACACCATAATTGTTGGTTCGCACGGAGCTGATGCCAACAGAGGGGCAGCATATATCTTTTCCCGAAACGGAACGATTTGGAGCGAGGATCAGAAGATAATTTCATCCGATGGTGAAAATGATGCTTTTGGTATTACCGTAGCAATCAGCAGCGATACGATAATTGTAGGATCTCCTCGTGATGATATCGGCTCAAATACCGATCAAGGTTCGGCTTATATTTACAGTCTGCCGGCGATTACCGTCAATATCACGACCGATGAAGCCGATCCTACTCCGACAGACGGAATCTGCGATATTGATCCGGCGACGAGCGGATTGCAATGCAGTCTTCGTGCCGCGATCGAAACGGCAAACGCTAACGCCGGAGCGGATAAAATTGAATTCAATATTCCCGGCGGCGGCGTTCAAACGATTGCCCCATTAAGTGAGTTACCCTTTATTACAGGAACGGTTGAATTTGATGCAACGACCCAGCCGGGTTATGTGAATTCGCCAATGGTAGAAGTTCAAGGAATGCATTTGAGCGAAAATTCTTTTGGATTGGCTTTTGCGAACGGCAGCGATGGTTCGGCTGTTTTAGGATTGGCGATCAATCGTTTTGCGTCGGGGATTCAATTTCAAAGTAGCGATAACCGTGTGGAAAAATGCTATCTCGGGATTGACGCAAATGGATCAGCTGTCGGAACGATCGAGCAACAATTAGGTGGAGTAGTTATTGGAAACGGAAGTAATAACAACACCATCGGTGGTGCGAGTAGCGGATCAGGAAATGTCATTTCAAATCATTCTATTGGAGTTTCTATTACCGGAACTGCTGAGGAAAACAAAATTCTCGGAAATAAGATCGGTACGAACGTAGCGGGAAATTCGGCAATTCCAAATTTTGTTGGCATAGTAATCAGAGCAACCGGAAATAATATAATCGGTGATGAATTAGGTGTGAACGGGAATCTTGTTTCAGGCAATTCATTTGTAGGGATTCTTCTTAAAGACAATGCTTCAAATAGCATTATTGTCGGAAATTTGATCGGCACAAAAGCAAATGGAACGGAAACTTTGCCCAACGGAGAAAACGGTATTTATGTTGACAGCGGTGCAAATAGCAATCTTATCGGAAACGACACGATCGCAGGTAGAAATATTATCGGCGGGCATAATGTGTCCGGCTTAAAGGCAGGCATTGTTTTTGACGCCGATGCCGGTTCAAATAATCGGGTGGCGGGAAATTTAATCGGTGTGGCGAGAGACGAGCAGACCGCACTTCCGAACAAATACGGTATTATTGTTAATGCCGACGGGCAGATCATCAGTTCTCAAACGGGAAGAAATATCATCGGTTTTAACGAAGCAGCCGGAATTTTCGTTTTCGGTTCTACTAATTCAACAGACCCGCCTACTCAGAACAATATCATTTCATATAACTTTATCGGCACAAATGGAACTTCCGATTTAGGAAATGACCAAATGGGGATTTTTATTGCAGGAAACGCCCAAGACAATATCGTTTCGAGAAACTACGTATCGGGAAATGACAGTGCTGGTATCTTGGTCTTTAATGGAGCAAATTCAAATCTCATTGGTTCTAATTTCGTCGGAATCGACGAAGGCGGAAACACCGCGATCCGAAACCCCATTGGAATCTGGATTCTTGGTGCAAGCGACAATTCGGTTGTTTCGAATGTTGTTTCAGGTAACAGCACCGGGATATTGATCGGTGAAATCTTCGGTGCTCTCCCACCCGCTGCGATTGAAACTGGTTTTAACGGAAATTCACAGGTTAGTAATGGGACGATAACATTTACGTCTGAGAATCAGGTTTTAGGAAACACTATCGGATTGAACATAGCAAAAACTGCGGCGGTTCCCAACGAGGTTGGTATTTGGGTCGCAGAAAATGCACGGACTAATTTTATCGGCTCGACAAGCGGTGGATACAATTTAGTTTCAGGCAATACTTCCAACGCCGGTACCGGAATTCTGCTCGGAACAAGTAGGGCAAATCTTGCTGAGGAAAAATTTCCTCAATCAAACATCCTTCAAGGAAATGTCATTGGACTGGCGGGTAACCTCCAAACAGTAATTTCAAATACGGTCGGTTTAGGAATTATCCAGGCCAAAAGTAATCTGATCGGTGGGGATACCGACCAATTGGCGAATACCATTGTCGGAAGCACGCAGGAAGGACTCATAGTCAGTGATAATTCGAGGGAAAATACATTCTTGAGAAACTATCTCGGAGTTTTGCCGCCCGGGCTCGGCACGCTTTCAAAAGCTGAAAGGTCGTATTCCAACTTCGCAACTAACTACGGCAACGGCGGCGATGGAATTTTGATCAGCGGCGGTTCGTCCCAGAACACCCTTGGCGGAACAAATGCGAGCTCCGGTTTGGTCATCGCCAACAACGGCGGCAACGGAATCACTCTTTCATCAACTGCCGGAAACGGCAATCGGATCGGAACAAACAGCATTTTTGGCAATACCGGAAACAGCGTCGATATAGGCGGTGACGGACATACGCCAAATGATCCGACCGATGCGGATGTTGGGCCGAATAATTTGCAGAATTATCCTGAGATCGATTCGTATGAGATCACGAACGGCAATCTGATCGTTAATTTTAAGGTTGATTCCGCCCCGACATATTCGGTTTACGGCACGGCCGGCATTCGAGCCGAGTTTTTCAAAGCCGATGCTTCGGGCGAGGGTGAGCGGTTTTTGGGTTTCGCTATCTACACAGCCGCCGATTACAATAACGGTTCGCCCAATCTGATCCGCGCAAATCTCGGTAATGCAGCAGCTCTCAATTTTAGCCGTGGCGATCCGCTAACAGCAACCGCTACTGACGCTGACGGCAATTCATCGGAATTTGCACCCGCTGTCGTCGGGCCTGTAGTACTTGTGACAATCTCCGGTCGTGTAGTGACGCCCACCGGTCTGGGGCTTAGAAATGCCGCCGTTTCATTGACCGATTCGTCTGGCGTGAGGCGAAACGCAACTACGAGTTCGTTCGGTTTATATTCGTTCGAGAATATTCCGGCAGGTCAAAACTATGTGGTTGGCGTCGCTTCGAAACGCTATCGATTCGCCGCAAAGAGTTTAATGATCAGCGGAACTTTGACCAACGTTGACTTTATCGGGCTTGAATAAATTCACGGGTCCTAAGAGCTAAAACCGATTCAGCCAGTATTGACTTTTTTCGACACGACTCTTTCGATCGAATCAAGACTCTGATTACAGCCCTTACTGAGTGGCCTAGGGTGTTCGTCGGGAAAATTTCGGGCGGAGGGGAATTTTCAAATTTGATTATTCCCCTCCGCCCGGGACCTTTCTCTCCCGTCACGGATAATAGCTGAACTTTGCGAGCCCCTTATTTGTCGTAAACCGAGCTTAATCGTCCCAAGGCAAGGGCTCCAAGAGCTAACCCCAGATCACGCAATGCAACGTCGTAAAAGCCTGGAATTAACAAAAGATTTGCGATTATTAGAACCAACCAGGCGGCGACCACATAAGCAAAGATCTTTGGTTTTACAAAAACGCCGATTCCCGCGACGATCTCGATGACACCAACGATCAACATCAATTCGTGTCCGCGCCCCCCGGTAAGGTTATTTACAAATGCCGGTAAATACTGATCCCAGTTCACCAGCAAGTGCAAGAACTTGTCGACACCAGCGAGTATCGGTGCCACTGTAAACCCTATCCGCAAAATCTGAAATGCCTGGTAGCCGGGGTTGTCCGCGACCATGTCGTTATTCAATACTGTATCCATTTTTATCCTCCAATTTTTTAGTTTCAGCTAATTAAGACTGCTATACCGACTAATATTATTTTAATAACACTAATAAGTCAAGATGTTGGTGGAGTTATTGTTTTTATACCTAATGTCGGATACAATGATGTAGGCAAGTAATATGGGAGCAACAAAATTTGACGAGAGATTTTTTGAAAGCACGAGAGGCCGGATCGTCTCTTTATTGCAGGGCGGGGACCGATCCGTAAATGAACTGTCAGAGCTGCTTGGATTGTCCGACAATGCCGTCCGGGCTCACCTTACCACGCTCGAACGCGACCTTGTCGTAACCCGGACCGGAACCGTCAAAGGGTTTCGCAAACCGCATTTCCAGTATGGATTGACCGCGGATGCCAGCCAGCTATTCCCTAAATCGTACGACGTTTTATTTAATCGTCTGTTCGAGGTTTTGAAAAAAGCTATGCCATCCAGGACTCTGACCAAAGTTCTTCATGAAGTGGGGCAAGGACTGGGAAAAGAAAATTTAACTCAAGGCGATCTGGACGCGCGGGTCGCAAAAACGATCGAAGTCTTAAAGGATCTTGGCGGAGCCGCCGTCAGTGATAGAACCAACGGTAGCGTTACGATCCGTAGCGAGAGTTGTCCGTTTGCGGAACTGGTGGCTGAGCACCCCGAAGTTTGTAAGATTGCCGAATCGATGGTCGCAGAAATTGTTGATCGGCCGGTGGTCGAAAAATGCGATCGAACGGATTCTCCGAAATGCCGTTTCGAGATCCAAAGCAATTAATTTATTGGTCTTCGCCGTCCGGATCGATTTCGATATCGTCATCTTCGGGCCGATAGACCTCGTAGCCGTGGGCATCATCGTAGTAATACTGGCGTTTCTTTTGGTCTTCGCTCCACAACGAACTTTCATCTTCGGCCTCATCGATGTCGCCGGGATTTTCTTTCTTATTCGGCGGTTGTGGCATAAATCATTTATAATCAATCCAAACCTCTTTACCAAACGGAAATATGAATTTAAGAAAATACATTCTAGGCTTTGCGATCCTTTCAGGTTCACTTGCGTTTACAAACTTAACCGCGATCTCGCTTGCTCAGCAGCCTTCGCCAGTTGGTCAGTCGGCTGCCGACAACCAGTATCAGGTCGGGGCTACGCTCTTTATGCAAAAGGCCGCCGAATATCGCGCCTTAGCCTATCAGGCTTTTAATCTGGCCCATTTGCGGCTCGACGCCGATCTCGACAAAAAAAATTATAAGAAGCTTCCCAAAGCGGACCAAAAACGTCCGCGAGCGGTCGTTGTCGATATCGACGAAACCGTTCTCGACAATTCGCCATCGCAGGCGTACGCGATAAAAAATCAGATCCCCTTTAATCTCAAAGATTGGTACGCCTGGGGCGAGATGCGAAAGGCCAAGGCCATTCCGGGATCGGTCGAATTTCTTAATTATGCCAACTCACGCGGCGTGAAAGTCTTTTATGTTTCCAATCGCGACGAGGTGCAGAAAGAAGCCACGATCGATAATTTAATAAAAGCGGGATTTAAAGACGTTTCGGCTGAAAACGTCCTTCTGCGGATCTCGGAATCAAGCAAAGAGGTCCGACGAAATCATATTTTAGAAAAATATAGGATCGTTCTCCTGATCGGCGATAACCTTGACGACCTTTCCAACGTATTTGAACGAAAATCCATTGCCGACCGATTTGCCGAGGTCGATAAGATCAAAGATTGTTGGGGCGCCAAATTTATCATGCTGCCAAATGCGATGTACGGCACTTGGGAAAGCGCTATCTATGAATACGAACGTCTGACCGATGCTCAAAAGGCCGAAAAGCGTGCGGCGGCGCTCGATTTGCCGTAAAATGTATCCATATGAATCGGACTGCTCGAGAAAGGCTCCTAGATCCAACACCTGGAGGAAGAATCGCCGCCGCACGGGACTATGGCATCGATTTGACCATGCTTGCCGAAAACCTGCATTACACGCCTTCCGAGCGAATCAAACGCAACGATGATGCAGTTAATTCAATGCTGAGATTCGAGCATGCGGTGCGTAAAGCGAAGCTGGAAAAAAGTAACACAAAATGATCAATCTCTTCGAGATCGCCCGTCGCTTTGGCGAAGCTGGAGCACAGTTTGTGATCGTAGGCGGAGTCGCAATTCGTGGACACGGCGGGAACTATGTTACTGAGGACCTCGACATCTGTTATTTGCGTACAAACGAGAATCTCAAAAAACTAGCGGAGGTCTTGAGTCCGCTAACTCCGCGCCCTCGCAACTTCCCCGAGGGACTGCCTTATGTTTTCGACTGGACAACGTTACAGCATGGCACGAACTTTACGTTCGAAACGACGCTGGGCGATGTAGATCTTCTCGGCGAGGTCAAGGGAATCGGTGATTATCCGAAGGTTGTCACAAACTCGCTCGAAATTGATCTCGACGGGAGCACGGCTCGTATTTTATCAGTATCTGCCCTGATAGTTGCGAAACGCGCCGCCGGGCGCCCCAAAGACGAAGCAGGTTTGAAGGTTTTGGAAGCACTATCCGAAGCACACAAGGAAGGCAAATAATTTATGAAAACAGGCAATCTTCGGATACCGCAAGTATTGGGTATAGTACTGATTTTGACGTGTTTGGGATTTTCCCAGACTCTTACTATTGGCGAGATCATGGCCGAGCCATCGATCGCCGGGTTGCGGGTCGAGGGCGAAAAGCTTTCGCCCGACGGTAAAAGCGTGATCTATTTATGGAACGCCGAGGGCAAAATGCCGCGCGATCTATACCTTTCCTCGACCGAGCGGAACGACGCAAAGATCCTCCTGCGTGTCAGCGACATGCCAAAACCGACGGCCTCGCCGACACCAGAAAATAAGCTCGACTACGGCCTAATTGTCCGCGACGAATTTGTAACGTCTCGTGCAAATCAACTCGGCAACTTT
>JBGTCS010000013.1:0-21369 GCA_041748715.1 Pyrinomonadaceae bacterium
AAAAACATATCGATGACAAGGAGTCCGGCTCCGAGCACGATCGCCATGTCAGCTACATTAAAGGTCGGGTAGTGCCACGATCCAAACTGAACGTCGATAAAATCGATGACAAATCCGAGCCGCATTCTGTCGGTCACGTTACCGACTATACCTGCGAGCAATAACGCCAACGCCCCTAGGATGCGGTCGTCGCTGCGCGGAGTACGCCAGAAAAAATATAAGACAAGAGTTGCCGCGATAAAAGCGACGATCGATAATCCCCAACGTCCGGCGTCGCCGTGATCGTCGAGCATCGAGAAAGCGACACCTGTATTCTGTGCGTAGGCAAAGTTCAAAAAGCCTTTGATTACCGGTATATCTTCGCCATAACGCAAGGAGCTCGTCGCCCATGCTTTGCTGGTCTGGTCGATCATAAACACCCCGGCCGCGATGGCGAGGTAGCCTAATTTCCACAATATGTCTTTTCTGGTCATGTTATTTACTTGGGTTCCGCTGGCGATTTTTGGCTCTGAAGTAAATGTTTTGTTCACGATCTTTTAATCGAATCAATGTTTGAGATCATCACCGGGATTCAAGGCGGACGAAACGGCAGTTTGCAGTTCGATAAATTTTTCACGGACATACTCGTCCAAATTTTCTGCAAAATCCTGATCCAGATTCTTGAGTTTTATCAACTCCTGCACATCCGCAAGGTCCTTCAATCTGTCCCCGGCAGTCATGCCCGAAGCAAGCTTTAACTCGATCAATTTTGCAAGCGAAATCGTTTTCACGCCGTCAATTACGAAAGCAAACTCTTTAGGGTTTGGAAACTGCACAGGCTTGGGCAAGCCGTCGCCTGGAAATTCGCCCGACGTTATAATTTCGACCGGTATATTTTCGACCGTTGTGCGAAACTTTCTAGTCGCTCCCTCAAAAGCTGGCCGGTAACCCAAGCCAAGTAGCGTGTCACTAAATTTTTTCAATCCATCTTTTGTCATCAGCAGATCAATGTCCTCGGTAAACCGCCGATAGCCATGATTATTCAGCGCGACTGCACCGATCACCGCATAGTCGATCCCATTTTTATCGAGATCGTTTGTCAGCTTTTTTAAGGTCTCGTTAATCATGCCTTCTCCCCGAAAAAACCTCAGCCCTTCGGCATACGCATCTGCCGGTGACGATATTAAGGTTTGAAAATCAATGGGCATTTGCTTTGACGTGAACTCGAAAGGTCTTAAGGGGCTATTTTAAGGGTTTAGTTGCGACATAAGGATGTTTGGGATTCACAATGAGTTTCTGTTGCTTCGGATCAATCAAAACATCCATGTCCTCCATGGGGATTGAACCGAGAAGCACTTCAGCTTTACCCGGCAACACAACCGCCCGCACTGTTGTCGAGCGGTTTTCAAAGCGAATATCAACCGGTCCCACGAAATCGACTTCCAGCAACGATTCATCTGCAAGAGTAACTATTTGCTTTTCAATAAAAGGCAGATCGAGCTGTTTTTGAACTGTTTCATTTATACAAAGGTTGTATGCGCCGCTGTCAACCAATGCTTTGAGACGAACCTGTTTCACGTCTTTCGCATCCAACAAATTCTGACGATGCAAGTATATATCCCCGCCATTGATCAAATCGATCTCAGCATAAACCAATCCCATGTCATTCACTCCAGATTCATATTTTGGCCAAACTTTTTTTGGTAGCGGTTTTATCATGCTATGCAATTATATCCCGTTTTGGATCTCTAACAATGCTTCATTGCAACGTTCACAGACGGTTGGATAATCGCTAAATTCGCCAACCCGTGTCGAATAATTCCAGCACCGCTCACATTTTTTGCCGTCCGCCTTTTGGATCTCGACGCTCGGCGTTTCACTCTCATGAACCTCGACCTGAGACACGATAAAGATATACCGGAGCTGATCGTAATAATCGAGCAGCAGCCGTGTGGTGGCCGCGTCCGTCCGCAGCACCACCTTTGCTTCGAGCGACGAGCCGATCCGCTTTTCGTTACGGGCGTCCTCGAGTGCCTTTAACACTTCGTCGCGGATCGAGAAAATCCGCTCCCAGTTTGATGCCAGACCTGTATTATCGGCCTCGACAACCTCTGGAAATTCCGCCATGTGAACCGATGGTATCGCTTGGCCGGGCAAATTTTCCCACGCTTCGTCTGATGTGAAAACCAGGATTGGCGACAGCAGACGGCAAAGCGTGTTAGCGATCTGATAGAGTGCTGTCTGGGCAGATCGACGCTCCTCGGACCGAGGAGCGAGAATATAGAGCCGATCCTTAATTATGTCGAAATACCGGGCCGATAACGTGATCGTGCAGAAATTATAGAGAGCATTGTAAGCCGCCTGAAAATCGTAAGCGTCGTAAGCTGCCAGAACCTTTTCGGTCACCTCATTCAACCCGGCCAGTGCCCAAAGGTCGATGTCGAGCATCTCGTTAGGGCCAACGGAATCGGTTTCAGGGTTAAATTCAGCGAGGTTCCCGAGAGCGTAACGCAGCGTATTTCTCATCTTTCGATAAGCATCGACGACGCGAAGCAGGATCTCATCCGAACATCGAACATCCTCAGTGTAATCGACTGCCGCCGCCCAGAGACGCAGTATCTCGGCACCAGATTTATCGATTATCTCTTGCGGTGCGGTAACATTGCCGATCGATTTACTTTGCTTTTTGCCTTCGCCGTCAACGACCCAGCCGTGGGTTATAACGCGTTTATATGGGGCTCGGTCGTGTGCGGCCAGTCCGCACATCAGGCTCGAATTGAACCAGCCGCGAAACTGATCGCCGCCCTCAAGATAAACATCCGCCGGGAAACGGAGAGTGTCGCCGCGTGTTTCCAAAACCGCCACGCAGCTCGAACCCGAATCAAACCAGACGTCGAGAATATCGGTCTCTTTTCTAAATTCGCTGCCGCCGCACTTCAAACATTTGTAACCGTCCGGGAGCAACTCTTTCTCCGTCCGGTTATACCATGCGTCGGCCGTTTCCTCGGCAAAAATGTCGGCAACGTGATTTACGATGTACGGATCGGCGACCGCTTCGTCACAACCTTTGCAATAAAACACCGGTATCGGCACGCCCCACGAACGCTGACGCGAAACGCACCAGTCGGGACGCCCTTTGAACATATTCCGCATCCGGTCCTGGCCCCACGACGGGTACCAATCGACCTTGGTTATCTCGTTCAAAGCCTTTTGGCGAAGCGGGTCGGTATTCTCGGCAGATTCGTCCATCGAAATGAACCATTGCGGGGTCGCCCGAAAGATAACCGGATTTTTACATCGCCAGCAATGCGGATAGCGGTGATTGTAATTCTCAACAAACACCAACGCTCCGCTTTCGCGCATAAATTCAACGATTTTCGGATTTGCTTCGAACACGCTTAATCCAGCAAAATGCTCGACCTCGGCGGTAAATTTACCCGCCGAATCGACCGGCGCATAAACGTCAAGACCGTACTTTTTGCCGATCGCAAAGTCGTCGGCACCGTGGCCGGGAGCGGTGTGGACGCAGCCAGTTCCAGCTTTTCCGGCGGATTTGCTTTCAAAACGAACATCCAGTTCGACCTCGGCATCCGCCTCGCCGAGCGTGACGTGATCGCCATTCATGATCAGCGAGGTCCGATCGAGCCAAGCGTGTTTGGCCTCGAGCCGATCAAGTTTCGAGCCTTTGAAGCGAGCGATTTCTTCGAACTCGGCAAATCCGCATTTTTCGGTAAAAGCCTGACTGAGTTCCGACGCGACGATAAAAACTTCGCCGTCCGAAACCTCGATGGCTGAATAGTCAAAGTCCGGATGCACTGTGATGCCAAGATTCGCGGGCACAGTCCACGGCGTCGTCGTCCAGATAACGACAAAAACATTTTTATCGGCAAGTGCCGGATCTATTTGCGACGGGTCCGATTTAAGCGGAAATTTTACATAGACCGATGGTGACGTGTGTTCGCGGTACTCGACCTCTGCCTCGGCAAGGGCCGTTTGGTCATGGATGCACCAGTAAACCGGACGAAGGCCTTTGTAAACATATCCACGCTCAAGAAACTTGCCAAAAAGCCGCGCGGTCGACGATTCGTATTCGGGCGACATTGTCAGATACGGGTTATTCCATTCGCCGAGGATCCCCAGCCGCTGAAAGTCGCGCGTCTGATTATTCATCGCTGTCGACGCGTGTTCTCGGCAGATTCGTCGAAATGTCGCGACCGGCAGATCATTTTTATTCTTGCCTTTGTCCGCGAGTTTTTTCTCGACGATAGTTTCGATCGGCAAACCATGACAGTCATATCCAGGCACATAGGGAGCTTCGTAGCCCATCATCGACCGTGACTTTACAACGAAATCCTTAAGTATCTTGTTTAGCGCGGTACCGATATGAATATCCGCATTCGCATACGGCGGTCCGTCGTGAAGAATAAATTTTTCACGTCCGCTGCGAGCGCCGAGAACTTTTTCATAAAGCCCCATCTCGGTCCATTTTTTAAGACGCGCGGGTTCGCTCTGGCCGAGATTCGCTTTCTGGGCAAAATCGGTTCTAGGAAGATTTACCGTTTTCTTTAGATCTACAGGTTCGGTCATAGTAGTTGTCGGTCATTAACGGCGGGATTTTGAAAGTGCCTTCAACCGTTGTAAAAACCCAAATATTAACATTTATGAGAGGAAAAATCGCTTTCCCATTGTTTTCGATATCTTACGACCGATCTCGAATTTGAAATTTAGACGCGCAGAACAAAAAAGCCCCACAGCCATTATTTTGGCTTGGGACTGTTGGACGTCAAAGTTCAACTTTGGCTCAGCTCTCTACGAAGCAAAATCCCGTATGGTAATCATAATAATTTTGTCATTATCTAAACGGAGTCGGCCTTATGACGGAGAGCCAGAGGCATTTTACTGACCAATGGAAACCGCTCAGGATGATCGAGCGATTCTACGGCTATGTCAATATCCAAGCCCGGCCAGAAAAGGTGCTCAGGACTTTGTAATTCCACGTGCATAATTTCCCGAACAGATGCGTCCCGAAACCACGGAAACGCGTCGAACGAAAGAAATTTCTCTTCGTTGTTAATCAGCAACCAGAAACCGTGCCGTGATATGTTGGTAACTTCAGCTTTCAAAATGTTCTCTCCACGCTACCCGTATCTTAACCTCGTTCGTCTCCACAAGTCGCTGAATCCTATTCAACTGTCTCGAACTCAACCCGTGATTATGAGCCAATTCAATTACTGGTTCTATCCAAAACTTCGCTTCGCCGTCTGCGGCACTGATGTGAATGTGCATCCGTTTCTCTTCACGCGAAAAGAAATAAAATCTAAACGAACCATCGCGAAATACCGTAGGACTCACTCCAATATATTAACACGTCCAAATAAGTATTTTTCTCCAAGGCTGAATTAAGCCCGAGCAGAATTTATTCTTCCTCAACTGTGCAAAGTAGCGGATATTCGCGCGCCTTTGCTAGATTCATCGCCTTTTCAGATTTCATATTGGCGATCTCGTAAGGATAGACGCCGGCCATGCCTAAGCCTTCGTTATGGATCTTAAGCATGATCGTAAACGCCTCGGTCTCGTCTCGATTAAATACATACTGAAGGACAAAGACGACAAACTCCATCGTAGTAAAGTCGTCGTTGTGCAGCAAAACTTTAAATAGCTTTGGCTTTTCGAGTTTTACCTCGCTTTCGGTCAGAACATCGGTACCGCCGTCTATGTCAGGAAACTCGGGCATAAAGAAAATTATAGACGCGGTCACTCTTTTTTGCTAAATTTCAATAGCGCTGTTTACTAAGTAACCAATCAAAACTCATTTTTGTGCTGGGAATTGAAACCGGACATTGATTCGGTGTTTTGTCTGTAACCTGCTAATGAAAAAAGATCGAACTTCGACATCGCCGTCCACTAGTGTGGAATCCGCTCGCGGAGGCCAGGCGGCGGCACGCGCCATCTCGCACAAGAATATCGATCTGATATTCAGCAGTGTGGGACAAAAACTTCGCGAGGGCCGCTCGGGTGACGCGGAAGCGATTTTGGTAAAAACGATCGACGGCTACGAGCATACGCCGGATAACGGAGCAAATCTCAAACGGCTGTTGTCGTTCACGCTGGAAACGGCGGGCCGTTACAAAGAATCTCTCGAGGCCATTCGACCATTTTCCGATGAAGAAAGACTTTCCGAACTCGGCGAAGAAACACAGGTCAAGGTCAGGACACAGCTCGCAATTGCCTACAATAACCTCGGAGACCAGCCCAAGGCTGTTACATTTCTCAAAGAAAATCACAAAAAGGCCGAAGAAAACAAACTCCGGCAATTGGTCGGCAGCATCGACATCGCCCTGGCCCGCGTTTACCGTAAACTCGCCGAATTTCCGATCTGTCGCGACTATGCCGAGAATGCGTTAGAACATTTTAGAGATGATGGCAATTGGCTGGGCATGGCCGAGGCTTACCGCGAGATCGCTAATAGTTACCACCAGGAAGGCAACAGCGAAAAAGCAATCGAGTATTTCGAATACGGTATAAATATCATCGGTGACAATTCTGCCCCCTTTATGCTGGGCAAGTTATACACCGATATGTCGGGTGCGTATTGGTTTTTGCGGCGGCCGCTCGATGGTATCGCCTGTCTCGAAAAATCGATCCAGTTTTTTGACCAGACCGCTCATGCCCTAAATAAGATCATCGCGTATAACAACCTTGGCATTAACCTGATGCTTATCGGCGATTGGATAAAAGCCGAATCGATGATAAACCGGGCTCTCAAGCTTGCGGAAAAAGAGGGGTATGCACACATCGCCGGCATCTACGACTCGCTGGGCGAACTAAAGATCCTAAATAACGAATTTGACGCCGCTGAGTTGCTCCTGGAAAAAGCCGTTGCACTCGCAACCGGTCACAAGAACCCGTGGTACACCATCCAGTCGATGCGAAATCTGGCCCGCTGTTATCTTGCTCAAGGCGATGCGAAAAAGGCCGTAGCCAAAGCGAAAGAAACGATCGAGATGTCGGGCGGCATCGGTGACAAACATTACGCCAATATGGCGGGCCTCGTGCTTGCCGAAGGCTATTTGTCTCTAGGCAAGCAGAAAGAGTGTGAAAGCTCGCTGCAAGTCATTGAGGACCACGATCCGTCGTCAGATTTTTTCGTTTTGGGTAATATTCAGCGAATACGCGGTCTGGCCGTTCTGGCTGACAACGATAGCGAACTGGCGGTTCACCATTTCAGCCGTGCGTTGACGTTGTTTGAAACAGCCGGAGATATTTATCACACCGCCTTGCTGCACGGTTTGTTGGGGGCCAATCTTGACCCTCGAAATGCGGCCAGAGCACGGCGTCATCTCACGTCAGCAACGGAAATTTTCAAAAAACTCGGTCTCACGTCATTTTGCGTTGCGATCGAACAAGATCTTGAACGAGTCGAAAAGGCTGGTCGCTCTGCCGGTTCCAGTCCTTCGGCGACCCGTTCGAATTCCGTCGTTTCACAGCTTTTGACAGTCCGGCTTGCCGAGGCAACAGCATCGCGCGAACTGCTTTTCCGCGAGTTGGTCGCCGTTCTCCAGCAGGAAAGTAACGCGAAAAAAATAATTATCGCTCAGCATAATGACGAAAATCGCTTATTTCCGTTTATTACTCACGGATATTCGCCTCAGGAAAGCAATGAAATAGTAGCCAAATATTTTGACGCTCAGGCAAAAAATGATGAGAAATCTTTCTCCCGGGCTAAGGATATTCAAGTTTTCCTGCTGCGGGGCTCTACGGCTGCATCACCGGCGGTATTGCTGATCAATCCGCAGTCGGGCGGCGTCCTGCATGACGATAGTTCACTCGCGCCGCTGCTTAGGGTGGTCGAATTGGGAATGGATGTCATAGCACTTCGCGAGAAGGACAAATCGTTGCCGACCGAACGGGCGTCGAGCCCGTATACTTCGAACAGTCTAATGCCGGGTTTTATCCATTCCTCGCCCGCCATGACAGCTCTCGTCGAAGAGGTTTATAAAATTCGCTCGTCCGATGTGACGGTACTCGTCACCGGCGAGTCGGGCACTGGCAAGGAGCTTGTTTCGCGGGCGATCCATACGCTATCAAATCGAAAAGACCGGATATTTGTGCCGTTTAACTGCACTGCCGTTCCAAAAGAATTGGCCGACGCCCATCTTTTTGGATATAGAAAGGGTGCGTTTACCGGCGCAGTCAACGATTCGCCCGGAACAATTCGAACGGCCGACGGCGGTACACTTTTCCTGGACGAGATCGGCGACCTTCCGATCGACGTACAGCCAAAACTTTTACGATTTTTGCAGGAAGGCGAGATTCAGCCGTTGGGTGAAAAAAAGCCGCTCAAGGTGGACGTTCGAATCATCGCCGCGACAAATATGCCGCTCGAAGATAAAGTGGCCGACGGAACATTTCGCGAAGACCTGTATTACCGGTTAAATGTGATCCGGCTGCGGGTTCCACCGCTTCGGGAACGCCGCTCTGAGATACCGCCGATCGTCACTTATTACATAAATCATTATTCGGACCGCTTTGATAAGCATAACCTGACAATGACACCACAGACGGTGGATATGCTGATGGTTTGCAATTGGGAGGGCAATGTCCGCCAACTTTGCAACGAGATCCAGCGGGTTGTCGCTCGGGCCGTCGATAACGAGGTTATAACTCCGGACCACCTGTCGTCCGATCTAAAACGCAGCGCCAAACCGCTGACTCCGTTTGATCTTGGCACAAGTGCAAAAACTATCGCGTCGTATGACGGCTCGTTTACGCCATTTACAAATGTCACGGACGGAGGCACTCTCGAGGAAGCTGTTTCAGAACTCGAAATGCAGCTCATAAGAGCTGCTCTTGCCCGACACAATTGGAATATCTCACGAGTCGCCAACGAACTGGGCCTCACTCGCCGCGGGCTCTATCTAAAACTGGCGCGTTATGGGATCGAAAAAGCCGCCTGAGCGTAGAGATACGACATCCACGGGGTGAATTGGACAGGCCTGATTACGCAGCTGCTATTTGCCGTATCTCGCTAACGATTTCGGGCAGAAGGTCTAATACAATATTGACTTCCTCATCAGTATTAAATCGTCCCAGCGAAAACCGTATCGAACCCATGGCACGAGAATACGGAATATTCATCGCCTGAAGCACCGGCGACGCCGTCTTATCCAAAGAATTACATGCCGAGCCGGTTGAGACATAAATACCAAGTGCATCGAGGCCGGCCAGAATCATTTCACCGTTCGTGTTTTCAAATGAGATATTCAACGTGTTCGGCAGACGTTTTGTACGATCGGATGTTCCGTTAAGGTGCGAATTTGGAATCTTATTCAAAATTTCCGTCTCCAGCCGATCACGCATTTTCGCAACCAGATCCATCGGTCTCAAATCTTTGACAAATTCCGCCGCAGCGCCTAACCCGGCGATTTGGTGAACGGCTTCGGTTCCGGCTCGGCGGCCGGATTCCTGTCCGCCGCCGATTGCTATTGAGGGCAATTCAACGCCATTGCGGATAAAAAGTGCGCCGACACCTTTCGGACCGTGGAATTTATGCCCTGAGATCGAAAAGAGATCGATAGGCGATGCATCGAGATCGATCGGTATCTTACCCACGGCATTGACACCGTCGACGTGAAATAACGCGTCGGAGCGTTCCTTAACGATCTGTCCGATCTCGTCAACCGGGAACAAAATACCGGTTTCGTTATTGGCAAGCATCGTCGAGACGACCGCCGTTTGAGACGAGAGAGCGGATCTCAGTTCGTCGAGATCGATTGCTCCATACCCATCTACGTTGAGCCGCGTGATGCGATAATTCTTTTTTTCGAGCCGCAAACAAAGCTTCCGAACTGCCTCGTGTTCGACAGTCGTCGTGACGACATGGTCTTTCCCCGGCCTTGCTTCCAGCGCTCCGAGAATCGCCCAGTTATCGCTTTCGGTCCCACCCGAGGTAAAGGCAATTTCACTTTCCGACGCGGCGCCCAAAAGAGCAGCGACTCTCGACCGAGCTTCGCAGACAGCTATCTTGGCATAACGTCCGAGTGAATAGGCCGCCGACGGGTTGCCAAATGAGGCGTCTAAATGCTTTTGCATCGCTTCGACACTCTCGCGGGCCGTCCGGGTCGTCGCATTGTTATCAAAATAGATCATATTTGTAAAAATGGTTAGCGCCGTCAATTTACCATTTCGCGATTTAGTTTTACAATTACGGTTAGTTTGAAAGCAATTATCTTAATTACGGAACCCACCGGTCGCACGTGGCAAACGGCGCTTGATCCAAGCAGGTCTTTTACCATCGGTCGGGCCAACGAAAACGACATCGTGCTCAACGATCGACGGGTGTCGCGTAAACACGCGTTTGTCTCACCCGAGGGGGCTGGATTTCGCGTCGTCGACGGTTATGTCGAGGAAGGCAAGCTTTTCCGCAGCGTAAATCACGTATTCGTAAACGGTTCGTTAATCCATGAACAGGTTCTAAAAGATACGGATGTCATTCTGGTAGGCGAAAGCCGGTTGGAATTTAAGCTAGTCGCCGAATCGATGTCAACACCGGTCCAGCCTATCCATGCCTCGCCAAAAACCGTCGATCTGGTCGAAGAAAAACCAAAGAATGTGACATTTGACGATTCTCCGCTCGGACATACTCAGGTCCGAATCTCGGTTAACGACCTGATCGGCCAGAAAACAAACCTTTCGGCTGAAACAAAACTCGCGTCACCCGAGGAGCTCAAAGATCTGCGTCGCAAGGCCAAGATCCTGGAATTGCTTTTCGAAATGAGCAAAACCTTGGGCACCGTCTTTGAACTCGACGAAATATTTGAAAAGGCGACCGATCTAATTTTTCGGGGAACGCCGGCGGATCGTGTCGTCGCTTTGCTGGCCGAAGAAAATAGCGATGGAACCATAAATGAGAATTCTCTGTATCAGGTCGGCTCAAAGATGCGCGACGCCAGCTTTGAAAAACTGACCGAACGGCTCGCGGTCAGCCGCACGATCACTCAACGTGTGATGAAAGATCGCGTTGCGATTTTGTCTCAGGATGCAAAAACGGATGAGCAGTTTCAAGGTGCCGAATCGATCGTGTCGCAAGGCGTCAGATCGACAATATGCGCTCCGTTGATCACTCAATCGAACGTTCACGGCGTGCTCTATGCCGATCGACTCGATCCCTTTGCCGCTTTTTCGGCCGACCACCTTGAGTTGATCAGCGCCGTGGCGGCTCAAACGGCCGTTACCGTTGAAACTGTTAAGGCCCATAAACGTCTGGCCCGCGAGGAAGTTGCTCGGGCAAATTATAGCCGTTTTATGCCCGAGTATGTCGTTCAGCAGTTACTCGAAAATCCTGATTCTTTTCGACTTGGCGGTGTAAATCAAACGATCACTGTTTTGTTCGCTGATATTCGCGGATTTACCTCGATGTCCGAGAATGAGAATCCAGAGAATGTTGTGGGTCTCCTAAACCACTATTTCACCGCCATGACCGAGATAATATTCGAACATGGCGGTACGCTCGATAAATACATTGGCGATGGATTGATGGCACTTTTTGGAGCACCTTCCGCATCTCCGGATGATGCTCGCAATGCCTTAAATGCTGCGGTAGCGATGCAAAAACGGCTTTTGGAGCTAAAAGCCCAGCCGGATGAAATTGGTTTTAAAAATATTTCGATCGGCATCGGTCTACACACAGGCGTCGCGACAATCGGATATATCGGATCCGAGCGGCGATCCGAATACACGGCTATCGGCGACACGGTAAATCTGGCATCGCGGCTCGAATCCAACACGTCCGGCGGGCAAATCTTAATAAGCCTGGCAACCGCAATGGCCGCCGGTGACATCTTTCCAATGTCAAAAAAGGAGCCGTTGACGGTCAAGAACCGAAAGCAGCCCGTCGAACTTTTCGAAGTCAATTGGACATAAACAACCTTGGAAGGCAACTACTATTAAGCATATAATCTAGAACCAACTCAGTTTTGTAGGAAATCTTTTATGTTAAAGATCTCATCTCTCAAAAAACTTGTAACGGATTCGATGGCGATCGATCTCGGAACAGCCAGCACTATCATTGCCGTCAAAGGGCGCGGCATTGTTCTGGACGAACCGTCTCTGGTTGCTTTTAACGAAGCATCGGAACAGATCGTCGCATACGGCATCGAGGCCGCTGAAATGACCGGGCGCGAAGGCCGGGATGTCACCGTTAAAGCTCCGCTGATCGGAGGCGTGGTCGCCGATTTTGAACGGACAAAAAAGATGCTCGCCCACTTTGTAAAAAAGGCAAAAACCGGCGGCTCAAATATCTCGCTGCTGGCCGTAATGAGCATGGTTTCAGATGTCACGCATGTCGAGCAGCGAGCCTTGATCAACGCGGCGGACGATGCGGGTATCGGGAAAGTTTTTATGATGGAAGAAGGGCTGGCCGCGGCTTTCGGTGCCGGCGTTCTCCCGACGGACAAGCGGGCGACCGCCATTGTCGACATTGGAGCCGGCACGACTAATATTGCGATAGTTGCCAAGGGCTCGATCGTTCATTCAACATCTGAACGCTACGGCGGCAACGCAATTAACGAAAGCCTCGCGACCCATCTTCGCCGTCATCGCGGGCTGCAGGTTGGCGAAGAAACTACGGAGTTATTAAAGACGACCTTTGCGTCCACCTTTCTGCCCGAGGATATTTCGAAATCGATGGAAGTTCGCGGACGCGACATTCAGACGGGCGGCCCCGGCGCGGTCGAAATAACGGCCGGCGAAGTTTATCCGATAGTTGAGGGAATCGTTCGACGGATCGCACTGCGTGTAAAAGACACGCTTACCGAACTGAGACCCGAGGTCGCGGCGGACATTTACGATCGCGGAGTAATACTCACGGGCGGCGGGTCGCTGCTAGAGGGTATCGATCAATATATGCGGTCGTACATTAACCTTCCGGTAACGGTATCGGACGAACCTCGATATGCGACCGTTAACGGCCTTGTAAAAATGTTCGATGACGAACAACTTCTCGAACGCGTTTCGCGTAACGAACTCGGTGTTCTCCAAAATGCCGAGATCCCGTACGAGGCCTAGGCCGCCGCTAATGGTTCTCCGCTTACTCAGATTTTTTCTTGTGTTATTCTAAATGCATCGCCTTGCCGTTGAAATTGCACGCCTTTTTTCGGCAAAAACGGAACACTAGATGCAGCTCCAAAATTACATCCCGACGGTAAACACTCTGCGGAATATCATCGATATTACGCTCGTGTTTGTCATAGTATATGTGGTTTTAAAACTGCTTCGGGGCACACGTGCCGTGCCGACGGTTGTTGGCATCCTGATACTTGCTCTGCTCTACTGGTTTGCCGCAGCTCAGGAACTTGCGACTCTCGAATTTGTTCTGCGCTACGCGGTCGGTTTTATCGGCATAGCAATAATCGTCTTATTTCAGTCCGAGATCCGACAGGCGCTGATCTATTTTGCAAACCGGATCCGGTTCCCGATACTCAAAAAACAGCAGGGACAGTTTGGCGGCAGCGTCTATGACGAAATTGTCCTCGCGGTTACAACGCTCGCCTCTGAAAAAACCGGAGCCCTGATAGTGATCCAACGCAATATCGGGCTGCGAAATTTTATCGACGCGGGCGTACAGCTCGACGCGCGGATCGGCTATGACATTCTGGTCACAATATTTAATCCATCGACGCCGCTGCATGACGGGGCGGTGATAATTCAAAACGAGCGTCTGGCGGCGGCGTCGGTGTTTTTGCCATTGACCAAAAATCCTGAGATATCGCGCGAACTCGGCACACGACACCGCGCGGCGATCGGAATTACCGAGGGCTCGGATGCTATTTCGCTTGTCGTGTCCGAGGAAACCGGACTAATTACATTTGTCGAGGCGGGCGAGGTTCGTCGAAATATTGACGCAACTCAACTACGCAAACTGCTCCTTGATGCCCTCGATATTCCGATGATCGAACCGCGTCCGAAGGGCACGAAAACTATGAAAGAGGCCGAAACAGATGTGACCGTCGGATGATCCCGATTTTGGATGGAATGAATTCTGAAAACGCACAATTTAAAGGGCCGCGAAAGCCATTTTTCAGGAATATCGTCCGAAAGATCTTTATCGATGACTGGGCGATCAAACTCACCGCGCTTCTGATCACGTTTGGTCTTTGGTTTGGCGTGACCGGACTAAGCACGCCCAGCACAACCCGCGTGATCGTCCCGTTGACGCTTAACCTGTCGAGCAACACCGAGGTCATGAACACGCCTCAGCAGGATGTCGAAATTGTCCTAACCGGCGATAAGCGTCGTTTGGATCTGATCAAACGTAATGACCTCGTCGCTATGCTCGACCTTCGCGATGTACCGCCCGGTGACCGGATCGTCTCGTTAACACCTGATAATATTTCTATCTCGCTGCCGCAGGGCGTTAGTTTGGTCGAGGTTTTGCCTAACCGCATCCCGATAAATCTAGAGGCCGTTGAGGAAAAAGATGTCCCCGTCAGAGTTCAAACAGGGGGCGTTCCCGGTCCGGGACACGAGCTATATTTGTCGTCCTCGATGCCTCTAAAGATTCGTGTGCGCGGACCGGCAAGTTTTATTCGAAAACTGGATTTTATTGATACGGACCTAATCGATATCAAAGGCAAGTCCGCCGATTTCACGGCCAAGCAGGTTCCGGTCTCGGTTTCCAATCCAAAAGCGTCGGTCCAAAACACGGTCGTCGATGTATATTTTCGCATTGGCGAAAAACGCGAGGAGCGGTCGTTCCTGACGCCGGTTTCGGACGAATCGGGTCGAATGGCGTCATTTACGATCTATGGCCCACGGACTATGGTTTCGCAAGCCCACGCCGAGTCATTCAAAGTCACGATGATCAAAAACGAATCGGGCGAAGATACGCCGCAATTGACCCTGCCCCCCGAATTGCAGGGCATCATCGAGATCAAAAAGCTCCAAGTTAGATAAATCCTTTTAACCAATTCTTTATGTCCGAACGCATTTCGTCCGTTATTTCGTGCTTGGCCGCGTAATGCTTTGATTTATAATTCGGAAGCAGCCCCGCCAATTTTTCGTTGAAGGTTCGAAATTGCTCCTGCGTATAAAACTCGTCATCGTCCCCGTAAAGATAAAACGTATCGGCCGCGAACGGTTTGTACTGGGGATTTGTCTCAAGATCGCCTGGAATGCCGCCGCAGACACCGACGATACCGACTAAAATCTCGGGATGCGTAAAAGCAAACCGAAAATCCAGAGCACACGCCTGTGAAAAGCCGTAAATGAAAATTCGATTTTTGTCGATAAGGTTGTCGACCGACAATTTGTCGATCACATCAAGTACAAATTTATGATGCAGCCGGACGTATTCCTCCGGTTTATGGTCAGATAACCAGCCAAAACCGATGCGGTAACCGTCATCGGTTTTGCGATAATGCGGGTGCGGGGCCTGTATCGCCGCAATAACAAAATTGCCCGGCGCGATCTGACGGGCCTCGCGCATCATGTAGCGCTTGTGGGCACCGTAGCCGTGAACGGCGATGAGCAGCGGCGCCGGTTTCTCGATATTTTCCGGTACGAACAAGTCGTAATAAAGATTGATCTCTGCGGTCATCGCGAGATCGGTCTGCAGATTGTCTGTCACCATAGCGGCCTAGTTTACCACGCGGTACGAAACATAGACGCACCCGTTTTTCAACGGTTTGCACTCAAGAAGCTGAAGATCAATCTGTCGCGACATTTCGTAAAAAAGCGGAACTCCAGAGCCAAGCAAGACCGGATGAATATTTAGCCCGATCTCGTCGATAACCCCGGCCTCGAGCAAAGTCCTGGCCAGATCGCCGCCGCCCATGGCACAGATGTCCTTGCCTTTTTGCTTCTTCAAATTTGCGACGAACTTGCCCGGATCTTCCTTAACGATCTCGACGCCATCTTTCTCGCCCGGCGGTAAAGTTCGAGAAAACACGTATGTTTCCATGTCGCCATAAGGGTTTTTCATTTTTTTACCTTTCGGGGTCATCTTCATTGCGACGTCGTAAGTTTTCCGACCCATCACGACGCAATCGACCTTTGGCCAGAATTCGTTCATTATTTCGGTCACCTCGTCGTTCCACAGCAGCCAATCGACCCCGCCATCTAACCGGGCGAAATAATTATCGAGACTATTTGCACCGCCAAATATCACTTTTCTCATTTTCACGCTCCTTAAACTTGGATTCTCTACCCGGGTTCTCTGAAAAACTAAGTTGTAAACCTCCGTGTTCTGAAATTAGTGCATTCGTGGCAAAAAAAAGCCGGGAATGCACGATAGTTTCTGATAGGCTAGTTTTTCAAAGCACTCTATCATTGTGAATTAAGTACTTTTGTGTGTCTTGGCGTTTTTTGATCTTGATTTAGCGTTTTACTTTTCTCGTTCGACAGATTCCCGGGGATGTCCTCGTGCTTTTCCGAAACTGTTTATAAAACCGGCCAAGATCGTTGTATCCGACCTCGCCTGCAACGTCGATGATCTGGTCACCGCGCCATAGTTTAAAGGTGGCCTCAGCCATTCGAAGTCTGTGAAGATAAGCGCTTGGGCTCATCTCAAAATCGCGTTTGAACTGCCGCGAGAGATGCTCGTGAGTAACCTTTAGCCGAGACGCAATTCGGGCAATCGAAGGGTAAACATGATAATTTTGGTCGATCAATCGTTTAGCCTTTATCGAAAGCAGCGACGGTCCGGAATTCATCTCTATCGACTGCGGATTAATACCCGAGTGCAGAATTTCGACCACTTGTACCGAACTGGTAAATGGCTCGTCGAATTTAGTTTCAAAGATTATCGGAAAATGCGGAAGTCCTTTTAATTTCCTGATCGCACCGATTCCGACGATCGTGGCCTTCAAATTATTTACACACATACGGATGATCGTGAAGCGCGGATAGAAGATGCCGAATCGATTCGTCTGCGGCCGAACTTCCTCACCGTCGCGTAGGAAATAAAACTCGCCCGATTTCATCTCGATTATCTCAAGCAGCCAACCCGCTCCTATAGCAAATGGGGAGACGCCCTCGCCGTCAATTGCGATGGTGTCACGGATCCGAAATGAGCCGTCCGAAAGGATCTGCATTGCAGTAGATTGTAAGACGGAATCTGCGAATCGCAAATTTATCCGAATTTTATTCGAACACATTCACCGATTACTATCTCTTTATAGACGGATGGAGAATAACACCGAACCAGCAAAAGAGATTCTATTGGTGCTCAGATCTCAAACGGGTGATAAAGAGGCTTTTGATGAACTGTTGAGATCGGTGCAGACGCGGCTTTGGCGTTATATTTTGAGCTTGGCAGGCAACCAGCAGCTGGCGGAGGACATTTTGCAGGAGGTCTTTCTGATTATCTACCGCAAGATAGGCTGGCTCAATGAGCCGAATCTTTTTCGGCCTTGGATATACCGTATAGCGTCGCGAGAGAGTTTTCGATATCTAAAAAAGGAAGTAAATTGGCGGCAACAAATTCGCGATGACGCGATTCTGGATCAGATTCCTCAGGTTGAACGTGAACCGGAATACGAATCTGAACTAATAGCAAAGATTCCGTCGCTACTCACTCACGTTTCACCGGCAAGCAGAGCCGTTTTGATTCTTCATTATCTGGATGAACTTACATTAAGCGAAACGGCCGAGATTCTGGATATTTCCGTTGGCACTGCAAAATCGCGGCTCGCTTATGGTTTGACTGTTTTGCGGCGTCGAATAAAGGAGTCAGGGTGAACTTATGACAGACAAAAACCTGAGGAATGGAATTATTATCGTGGCGATATTCGAAGCGGTCGCAGTAATTCCAATTCTGATTTACGTCATTTTTTACAAATAGCAAGGAGATTTATTATGTCTACTAAAGTTGATGAAATAAGAAACAGTACGCTGCAACAGATCGACAAGACGGAACGCAATTACAAGTTTGCATTTATCGGGGCGGCACTTATCGAGGCCGCGTTCATTGCGGGATTTTTGCTGCTTGCGGATTTTTCTAACCGAACGCACATTCTATTGATGATTGTGGCATTTGCGGTATACACGATACTGGGGTGTGGTTTGTTTGCCCTTGGAATGCATATCAACCGCAACACTCTCCGCGTCCTCCGCGCCATCGAAATTTTGGAGAAAGGATAAGCTTCAAAACCTTTTGACCGAGTCTGACGTAATCCGGATCGGCTGCTTTAGCTTTCCATCCGTTGAGCGCGAGCAAGTCATCGAATTTCTAAAGCAGGCGGAGACTCCGTATGACTACTAGCGAATAGGTCTCCTTTTAGTCGTTATAAGAATCTAGGCTTAATTCGCTTTATCAAAGCATTTTTCTTTTTTCTCAAAGATCGACGGCTCAAGTTTGGGGTTTATTATGATCGAGGCGAGTTGCACCTTCATCATTCCTTCGATACCGACTGAGTACGGAAGGGAAATGCCATCCGTCCGTCGATAGTCGCCAAAGGTGTATAGCAGTCCTGGCACCGAATAGGTAATAAGCATTTTTGTCGCGGCGTCGAACGATAACCCGATGGCGAGGCCACGCGGATCAGTTGCCGTCAGGATCTGGCGGCGGCGGCCTTCGATCTCGTATTCGCCCTCGAATTTTAAGCCTTTTAGATAATCTGCTTCGAGCGTGTCAAACAAGGCGGCAAAAAGTTGAGACCGGGTCGTGTCGAGATTTGGATACAGATCGCTATCCAGCCCGTAATCAGCCTGTAGGGAAGAGGTTTTGCCGTTGTAGATCTCGCGTATCTCGCCCAGTTCAGCCGAACTCAGAACCATCACATACTTATCCGGAAACTGCCGCGCCGCGTATAGTTCGCCATCGGTTTCGCCCGTCGGCCCGACGGCCATAGTACCTCTGGCCTCGTACGAAGTAACGCGCTTTAAGGCGTCAGAGCCACCGACGGCGGCCAAAAAATCGGCGACCACCTTGAGCGATCTGGCGTCACTAGCAGCCACGGCTGGTGCGGGTGTGGGCTGAGTTCGAGCTAAAAATACCGGTTTCGGCGCGGCGGTCGGCGGTGGTGGTGGTGGTGCTTCCTTTAAGTCAACTTCGGCACGCAACACTAATTTGGTCACGGGCCTAACCGGAAAAGCTTTATCATCGGCCGTTAAGGTAACCGCCCTCTGCAGTTGCGGATCGATACCGTTCAACAGAGACTTACGGTCGAGAACGACGGTATGATCTGGCTCAAGACCGGTGCCCTCAAGCGAGACGCCTTTGGGCGTGATAAAATCCGCGACCGGATAAACCATAACGGCACCGGTCGAAAGCTTTGTCCAAACGGCCGGCAGCGACTGTCCGCCGGTCCGTTCGCCGACGACGATTGCCCGGTTTGTTCCTTGCAATCCGGCGGTGAACATCTCAGCAGCCGACATCGACATGCCGTCAACCAGAATGACGATTCGGCCTTTAAAATTCTTATTCTTGGCAGGTGCCGTAAATGGCTCACTCGCCGTTCGCGATACAAATTGTCCAAGTGTGATCGACTTGTCGGTCATCATTCCGGACAGACCAAACATCGAGCCCAGAATGCCGCCGAGATTGCCGCGTAGATCCACGATTATTGCTTTTTTGCTGCCAAATTCGGAGAGCGATTCGCAGAATTTTTCGATAACCGGAACTGCAAAAGCATTAAATTTGATATAGCCGACATCGTCACTGAGCGACGATGCCTCGTATTTAAGAAATTGCTGCGGCAGGTTTTTGCTGATCGATATCGCTTCGCCAGCTAGTTCGAGACGCGGCACGGTAAATTCTTTGGCGGTATCTGTTTCATCGAGACATGTCACGAAAACGGAAGTGTCAGGCTCGCCGTTGAGAAACGATTCGCCGATCTGTATCGGCAGCAGATAGCGCAAATCTGCAGCCGATGTTCCGCTGATCAGAGCGCCGTCGATCATCTCTTTGAGCGAAACGCCGTTTATCTTTTCGATAACATAACCCGGTTTAAGACCGGCGAGGGCGGCGCCGGATTGTTTTTCTACTCTTGTTATAACGATCTGGCTGCCGATCATTCGCAACTCAACGCCGATGCCATAGCGGAATCTGGCCGGATCGCCGAATTCGTCCGAATCCGACGTTTCATCAACGACTTTCGGGCGATTTGCAGAGCGTGCTGCGGCCATTTGTTTGCCGCGGATCCGGGCCTGTTTTTGCGCCGTTTCGAGATGTTCGAAATATTCGGGGATTATAACCGCCAGATGCGATTTGCCGAGCCGATTTATCATCTCCTCGAGGATCCGATGAAATTGCAGATCGGTTTTGGCCGCCCTGACGCGCGGTTCAAATTCCTTGCGGATTTTATTCCAATCAAGACCGCCAAATGTTTTATCAAAATAAAATTGATCGATCGTGTACCAGGCCGTGCTAAAAGCCTCGTAACGACGCTGGGCCGGTGTCGGGTTTGACGCCGAAACCGTCACGCTGGCTGTCACGGGTTTGATTCGCGGCGGCCGTTTTTGGGCGGCGACACCGAAGCTCAAGGCCACAATGGCAAGCAATAGCAAGGCAAATCGAACAAAAATACTATTTCTCATAAAATCTGTATGCCGGGAGCGATCTCACACGAGTTGGAAATCAAAGGCAAGTTTAATATTCGCACTTTCCGATTCAGCCTCACAGTGGAAAGTTGTAAATAAAATGGTAGATAAATATGGCGTCAAAGGCAACAAAAATGGTGAAAGACGCGGGTCGGCCGTCACATTTCTACTTATCGGATGATATTATTTAGTGCCGGTGAGCAAAAACTCTATGCCCAAAATCTGTGGAATCGACCTTGATAAAAACGAAGCCCGGCTTGTTGTCCTCGAGGGCCATTCGCAGGAATTCGACATGATCGAAATAGATATCACCCGCCTCGGCCTCGGTGATTACAAATCGCAGGGCGGCGTCCGACTGTTTTTCGAACGCATTCAACGTTTTTTTGACGACAACGGGGTCGAAAAGATTGGGATACGGGAGCGGCTCGCCAAAGGCCGGATGAAGGGCGGAACGGTCACATTCAAACTCGAAGGCCTGATTCAAACCTGCCGTCAGGATGTCATCCTCATTTCGCCGGCAACCATTCGCAAGGCAATTTCGAGCGCAAATATCGATTTCGCGGAATTGCCAATAGCCAAACATCAGCACGAGGCGTACGGTGCGGCGTACTGTCTGCTAACAATGTCAGTTTAGGGAACGTCGGATGCGGATCGATTAGGCGAGATGTCGCGATGCGTGGAAAAGGCGGACGTTAAAACTTTAAGTTTATCCCTAATCCACTCCGACCAATCCCGCCGCCGCCATTAGGTTTGGCTGGAAGGCAGGTTCGCTGTGGTCAAAGACGTCATCGAGCTCTTTTTCGACCGAGCCATGGCCGGCGGGAATACTTTTGACCATCGGTTCGAAATTGC
>JBGTCS010000014.1:0-7007 GCA_041748715.1 Pyrinomonadaceae bacterium
GGCTTTAGCCAAATTAAAGAAATAAGTTCATTATCCTTAATGCTTTAGCTAAAGCTGTAAGGAATTCATTTTAATTTTTCCCGGTTCGGCTAAAGCCTCTCGTTAGTTTCCATTTAATCCACTAGCTAAAGCTAGTGGCAATTTATGGAAGTACCCTTAAACTAAACGAAATTTTAGACACTGCCTGATAGAGTGTCAAACAATGCTTTGGTATTAAAATCCAGAGGCCCGGCTATCCGCCTTGTTTTGACTGAAATAGGTCGTCACGTTACTCTCTCAATGGCGGGGCAATCGCGCGACCCGGCGTTCGCCACTGTTCTATGGATCAACAGTTTTACGATTTAATCGCACAGTACGGTATTTACGCGGTCTTTGCTCTATGCACCGTCGAGGGCGATATCACCTTGCTGATCTCCGGGACGATGGCCCACGGCGGCTTTTTTGGAAACTGGGGTTTCTTTAAAGTGCTGTTGGCCGGAACGCTGGGCGGGATGGTTGGCGATTCGGTCGGTTATGGCGTTGGACGGATCTTTCACGAAAATGCGAAGGATTATCGTTTCTATCAAGTGGCCCAACCCCGCGTCGAAAAATTGATCAGCAAATTCGGGAATTCTGCGATTGTCATTTCAAAATATATATATGGAATACGGGTTGCAATGTGCGTGTTCTACGGCGTTGGTAAAATGCCGTTTGCCCGCTTTATAAGTTTAAGTTTTTTGAGCTGTGCTCTTTGGGTCACGATGTTGGCGGGCGTCGGCTATTTTTTCAGCGGAGCCGTCACGTCAATGATCGGCGATTTCCGCCAGATTGGGATAGCTCTGTTCTTCATAGTATTGTTCGGCATTCTCGTACTTTATGTATTGGAGCGATACTGGCTTTCTGAGAAAGTGGAGGACGCAGACCCCTTAACCATTTTGAAGATCGAAGAAAAGATCCACGCTGTTGAAGAAGTCGGAAAAACGACTTTGCATGACATCGGAGAACGTTTGCATTTGACCCGCGAACCTAACCGTGAAGAGCGTACGGACACCAAAGCCGAAAAAGCCGAAAAAAAGGAAACGAAATCGCAAAAAGCCAAGCACGGATAAATTCCCTGCCCGGAAATTATAAAGCACGAACTTATGATCATCGAATCATCCGCCCCAACACGTGTCGATCTTGCCGGAGGCACTATCGATATTCCGCCGCTGTTCCTGTTTCACGAAGGTGCATCGACTGTGAATTTCGCCGTCAGCCTGTTGGCCCATTGCCGAATTGAGACTCGAGAGGACGACAAGATAATTCTGGAATCGATAGATCAAAAGGCCCGGCTCGAAACTTCGGTCAGCGACATCGCCAGCCTAAAGGATGAGTCCAGGCTTCGGCTCTTATCAAAACTTGTCTATTTTTTTCGCCCCGGACAGGGCTTTCATATGACCACCGAGTCCAAAGCTCCGGCGGGTGCAGGTTTAGCCGGTTCCTCTACATTGAATATAGCCTGTATTGGTGCTCTCAATAAGCTGGTCGGCGACCGTTACTTGCCGGAACATTTTATACCGATCGCAGCCAACGTCGAATGTCAGGTGATCCGGGTTCCAACCGGATTTCAGGATTATTATTCGGCTCAATACGGCGGGGTCGCGTGCATTCATTTCGGTCCGGATGGTATCGAGCGGGAAGAGCTAAATATAGATATTCCAGAACTCGAAAAGCGTATCGCCGTCTGTTATACAGGCGAACCGCGTAACTCCGGCACGAATAACTGGGAAATTACCAAACGACACATAGACGGCGATACCGAACTTTTCGATCTGTTTGAGGGAATTCGCGACACTTCGCTTGAGATCAGATCGGCATTAATGTCCCACGACTGGGACGCGGTCGGCCAGATCCTCGTCGACGCACACCCACAACGAAAGCTTCTTTCCCCAAATATTACAACACCTCAGATGGAACATCTGATAGACGTGGCGATGGCGAACGGAGCTGTCGCTCCAAAGGTCTGCGGTGCCGGCGGCGGCGGCTGCATGGCTTTCTATTGCGAAGTTGGGCGACGAAGCGATGTGGAAGCAGCACTCTCTGCTGAGACGGGAGCCGTGGTGCTCGACTGGAACGTCAATCGCGACGGCCTGACCGTCACAGTTTCCTAAAAAATCCTGTCATAAACATGCAGCCTTTGGTGTTTTGATTATAGAAAACACAATTTCTTGATCAAATTTACCGGAGGCTACATTATTTATGAACTATATTTCCAGAATTTTAAAATACGTCGCAGCGGCGTGCGTTAGCGCGATGATCGGCATTGCAGCCGTTACCTCTTTTGCACAGGAAAAGGAGCAAAAGGACAAATCCAAAACGGGGTCTTACAGAGGCTTTTGCAGTAATGATTCGTGGTCATCAAACGAAAAAATATCGTTTACCGACCTGCGTGAGTTGACGCTTAGAGCGAACGGATCATTGAGTCTTGATGGTGGCCGAAATGGCGGGATCAGCGTAAAAGGCGAAGATCGGGGCGACATCTTGGTTCGGGCCTGCGTTCAGGCGTGGGGCCGGTCAGAGGCCGAAGCAAAAGCAGAGGCGGCAAATATCAGGGTCTCGACCTCAGGAACGATCAAAGCCGAAAGTTCCGCGACTGAGAACAATTGGGGCGTCTCGTTCGAGATTCTGGTTCCGCGATCGACTAATTTAACTCTGACTGCGAATAACGGCGGGATCTCGATCAGCGGCGTTGACGGTACGGCCGATTTTGAAACCACGAATGGCGGCATTAACGTCAAGAATGTTTCCGGCGATGTAAAGGGGCGCACCAAGAACGGCGGCGTGAACGTCTCGCTTACGGGCACCTCGTGGCGGGGCAGCGGACTTGATGTCGAAACAAAGAACGGCGGCGTAAATCTGACACTTCCTGCAAATTATTCAGCGAATGTTGAGACCGGAACGGTAAACGGCGGCTTTATGAGCGAGTTTCCGAGCCTTAATGTCACCACCGAAGATTACAAAGGCGATAATTACGGCCGCAGCCGTTCAAAACGTATTCTCACCAGCCTCAACGGGGGCGGCGCTCCGATCCGCATTATTACGACCAACGGCGGAGTAAAAATAAATACAACGGATAATTGATACGCTCAATCATTCGCCGTATAAATTCCACTCTTTGTAAGGGGAATCGTTTCCTCGTGCTGGCAAAACTGGAACATTAAAATCCAAACGAGATCATGCGAAAGCGTTGCTCTTCACATGATCTCGTTTTTGCATTTACCGACCGCCGAAGCCGAGTTCTGGTTTTCTTAAAATAGGTTTGGCTTACGCAGCCGCTTCCGCGTGAGCGATGGCTAATGCCAGCGATCGAAAAATATCGCGACCGTCATTAGACCCAAGCAGTTCCTCGCATGCCCGCTCGGGGTGCGGCATCATTCCCAACACATTGCGACCTATATTGCAGATACCGGCAATATTGGATCGGGTGCCGTTTGGATTGGCTTCGTCGGTTATTTCACCGTTTTCGTCGCAGTAACGAAAAACGATTTGGTCGTTTTCTTCGAGCGAAGAATAGGTTTCGTCGTCGCAATTGTAATTCCCCTCGGCATGGGCGATGGGGATGGAAAGGACCTTGGCGGAATCAACTTCAGTGGTGAATGGTGTATTTTGATTCTCGACGCGCAGGTTAACGTGTTTACAAATAAAATGCAGCCCCTCGTTACGCATCAGGGCTCCTGGCAGCAACCCGGCTTCGCATAGTATCTGAAACCCGTTGCAGATACCAAATACAAATTTCCCCTCGTCGGCAAACTGCTTGATCGCCTTCATCACCGGCGAAAACCGGGCCAATGCCCCCGCTCTGAGATAATCGCCGTACGAAAAACCGCCTGGCACGATCACCGCATCATATCCGCGAAGATCGGTCTCCTGATGCCAGATAAAATCCACCGGCTGCCCGACATGCTTTGATACAACGTGATATGCGTCGTGATCGCAGTTAGAACCTGGAAATACAACTACGCCGAATTTCATTGAGTCGCTGCCTCCTCTTGGGCCTGCTTCCAACGACGCCAAATCGCCGGCACCGGCCTACCGCCGTTGGCCTCCCTTGCTTCCAATAATGCGAAATACCTTTTTTGCAGCAATTCCGTCTGACGAATTTTCTCAGTCGGCGTGAGGCTCCGCGTATAACTCCTCAACCTTTCCTTCGATTTTTTTAGTTGCTCGACTGAATCCATATATCTCAAAACTGATATTTACTTGAAAGACTCGCCTGCTGCGCTTTCCACTTATCCATAATATCAAATCGTCTCAGGACGTCAGCGAGTTTGTCGCGATCTAAAACTCCGCTTTCGTCGAAGGCGGCGATTTTAACACTATCTTTCCGCCGCCCTGCCAAAACCCACATCGCGGCGAGATGTTCGGGCAACATTACCGCCACGTTCCGGCCGTCAATAACCATAGTCCTTGCCCTCCGGGTAGCCTCTTCCCAAAGTGGATTTCGGGACGCCTCGACAAACTGAACCAGCCAACCGTGAATATGAATGAATTCATGATCGAAAACGAAGCCTTTTTCCGTCGCGTAGTCGTAGATTTCCTCTAGGGAGAGTATCAACCCTGTCTGCGGATTAGTAAAGAAAAAGAAAACGTCGAGATCAACCGTCGAGATAGCTTCGTCATAGAGGATGCCGGCCATCGCCCCGCCAATCGCATATTTCTTGATTATTCCGCGGGAGCGCATGTCGTCAAGCACATCAATTACGCTGCTCCATGCTATGGTCGGGTCCGTCATCGGATTTCCACTTTATAATCTTCGATCACGGGATTTGCCAACACGTCTTTGGCTATTTTTTCGACCGATATCCTCGCCTCCGCCTCGGTCATCGACGGATCAAGTGAGATCTCAAAATACTTTCCCTGCCGGATGCCACCGATATTCGCAAAACCAAGCGATTCCACCGAATGGTGGATCGCTTTCCCCTGCGGATCGAGGACACTGGGCTTTAATGTTACGTAAACCTTTGCTTTCATTTATTACCCCAAAATAAATTTTAGATTCTGACGCAGTTTCTTGTATTTATCAAAGTCTTGTGTTAGATTTCACGTAAATTCCGTCCCTAGTTCAATTTCAACTGAAATCCATTTAAGGAGATAGTATAGAAATCTATGCAAAATAATCCGGCTGGAAAGTCCACATTCGATTTAGATGCCAATGTTGTGGCAATGCTTTGTTATATCGCAAATTTCGTATGTTATTTGGGTCTGATACTCAGCATAATTACCATTGTTCAGGACAAGACGAACAAGCTGGCCCGGTTTCACGCCTGGCAGTCAATTTTACTGCTGATCGCTCCGCTCGCGCTTGTCATTCTATTGGTGGTATTCGGGTTTATAGGTGTCATGATAGATGCGGCACTCGGAATACCGGTTTTTTCAATCATTACGATGTTACTGTATTTTCTCCTTTTACTATTTGGCCTGGCGGCCTTTATCGGAATGATAATCGCTGCGATCAAGGCGTTTAACGGCGTCATATTCAAGCTTCCGATAATCGGTGGTTTGGCGGACAAATACTCGAATTAGTTTTTAGAATCAAAATAGGAATCAATCTAGATTATGCAAAATGAAAAATCTGCGATCGGCGTCGACGGAAATATCGCTGCGTTGATCGGCTACATCATAGGGATCGTTGCGATCGTCCTAATCTTTATCGAAAAGGACAATAAATTTGTCCGCTTCCACGCGTTGCAATCGACGTTTTTTCACGTGGGGTTTATTGTCGTGTATTTTGTGTTTGCAATTTTGATCACGATGTTGGCTCAGATCTCGAGCATTTTCGCGTTCTTCGGACTTCTGCTTTTACCGCTTTGGCTGGTCTGGTTCGGCGGGATGATTTATGGGGCAGTCAAGGCGTATCAGGGAACCATGTTTAAGTTCCCCATCGTCGGCAATATCGCTGAGAGCATGAACAATAAGTAATTAAACAAACACTCGATCAAACACTTTATCGATATTGCGAAGATAATGTTTGAGATCAAAAACGCGGGCAATTTCTTCAGCCGAAAGGTGCGACGAGATGTCCGCGTCTTTCGTAAAAAAATTGCCAAATGCGGGTATACCTCGACAACTGTATATTTAATCGACCATTTGACGATCAAAGTCAGTCACGAATCCGTCTAGAGACAGAAGTGATAATGAATATTCGCGATCGTATTATTCGCGACGAAATCAGTCTTGTTTGGTCGTATGTGATCGATATAGAGGTTTTTAGAAATCCGTTTCAATTACGGCGTTTAGGTGCCGAATCCTGGAAAGAATTGTCTTCGACGGAGATTGGTCCATCAATCGAGATCATATCGGACGCAGTCAAATTTCGTGAAATCGGGTTTAGAGAAATCGATTCGCTCCACATCGCTTGCGCGATTGCCTCAAATTCGCACTATTTTATTACGACTGACGATGCTATATTGAAGAAATCGAGCTTGGTCGAAGAAATTAGCTTGGTTAATCCGGTTGAATTTGTGGAAATATTAGGTGAGTTATGAGAAGCGAAACAGAAATTCGGAAAAAGGGCATGGACGTGTTGATCTCTGATCTTGGGCGAGATGATGCTCAGCGATTCATTAAATTGTTAGCAAATGACAGCCGAGATTATACCAAATGGCGCCAGTACCTTTTTCACGGGGTGACCCTCGAAGAAATTAGCTCCGAGGCTGAGGGGCTTTGGGAAAAGAATAACAAGAAAGAATAATTATCCTAAAACACTCGATCAAACACTTTATCAACATTGCGAAGATAATGTTTGAGATCAAAAACGCGGGCAATCTCTTCAGCCGAAAGGTGCGACGAGATGTCCGCGTCGCTTTTTACGAACTCGTGATATTCGCCGCCTTCGTCCCAGACCTTCATCGCGTTTCGCTGCGTCCATACGTATGCATCTTCACGCGAAACCCCTTTCTGCGTTAGGTTTAGCATCAACTGGCCGCTAAAGACCAGGCCCCGCGTCAGGCCAAGATTCTTAAGCATATTTTCGGGATAAACTATCAGCG